>CAZFET010000071.1:0-12969 GCA_964517545.1 uncultured Burkholderiaceae bacterium | reverse complement strand
AGGACCACGCGCTCACGCCGCTGCTCGCGCTGCTGGCGCTGCTGCTCGGCCTGTGCGCGGTGCTGGTCACGCCGCGCGAGGAAGAGCCGCAGATCGACGTGACGATGGCCAACGTCATCGTGCCGTTCCCCGGCGCCGCCAGCGCCGACGTGCAGAACATGGTGGCGCGGCCGCTGGAGCAGGTGCTGGGCCAGATCGCCGGCATCGAGCACACGTGGTCGGTGTCGCGGCCCGGCGCCGCGATGGTGACGGTGCAGTTCGAGGTCGGCGTGCCGCGCACCGAGGCGCTGGTGCGCGTGTACGACGTGCTCAACGCGCACCAGGACTGGCTGCCGCGCGATCTGGGCACCTTGCCGCCGATCGTCAAGCCCAAGGGCATCGACGACGTGCCGGTGCTGGCCGCCACGTTCTGGACGCGCGACGGCGCACCGGCCGCCGAGCTGGAGCGCGTGAGCGCGTCGATCGAGGCCGAGCTCAAGCGGGTGCGCGGCGTGCGCGAGGTGCGCACGATCGGCGGCCCCGGCCGCGTGGTGGCCGTGAGCCTCGAGCCCACGCGGCTGCGCGAGCGCGGCGTCGACGTGCAGCGCCTGGTGCAGGTGCTGTCGGCGGCCAACCTCGGCATGCCGTCCGGCGGCGTGCTCGACCGCGAAGCGGCGGCCGACGGCGTGCCGCGCATGCTCGCGGTGGAGACCGGCGAGTTCCTGCGCTCGGCCGACGACGTGGGCGAACTGGTCGTCGGCGTGCACCAGGGCCGCCCGGTGTACCTGCGCGAGGTCGCGCGCGTCGAGGCCGCCGCCGCGCAGCCGCAGCGGCACGTGTGGTTCACGCCGGGCGCCGCGGCCGCCGACGCGCGCGAGGCCGGCGCGGTGCTGCCGGCGGTGACCGTGGCCCTGACCAAGAAGCCCGGCGAGAACGCGGTCGACGTCGCGCGCGCCGCGCGCGAGCGCCTCGAGGAACTGCGCGGCGCGCTGATCCCGGCCGACGTGCAGATGACGATCACGCGCGACTACGGCGAAACGGCGGCCGAGAAGGCCAACAAGCTCATCCAGAAGCTCGCGTTCGCCACCGGCTCGGTGATCCTGCTCGTGGGCCTGGCGCTCGGCCGCCGCGAGGCGGTGATCGTCGGCGCGGCCGTCGTGCTCACGCTCACGGCCACCTTGTTCGCGTCGTGGGCCTGGGGCTTCACGCTCAATCGCGTGTCGCTGTTCGCCCTGATCTTCTCGATCGGCATCCTCGTCGACGACGCCATCGTGGTGGTGGAAAACATTCATCGCCATCAGGCGATGAATGTTTCGGCGCAGGCTCATGTCGCCGAAGGCGACGTGAAGGCCGCGGAGGCGGCCGGCCGAAGCCAAAACGCCGACGGCCATCGGCCGCCCGCGCCGCCGCGCCCGCTGCGCGAGATCATTCCCGCGGCGGTCGACGAGGTCGGCGGGCCGACCCTCCTCGCCACCCTGACCGTCATCGCCGCGCTGCTGCCGATGGCCTTCGTCAGCGGCCTGATGGGTCCGTACATGGCGCCCATCCCCATCAACTCGAGCCTCGGCATGGCGCTGTCGCTGGCCATCGCGTTCACGGTGACGCCCTGGCTCGCGCTGAAGCTGATGAAGCCGCAGCACGCCGCGGGCGCAGCGGCGGCCGCGCACGCCGGCGGCAGCGCGCTCGCGTCGCGCCTGCAGCGCTTCTTCACCGCCGTGCTGACGCCGCTGCTGAGGAGCGCGCGCAAGCGCTGGCTGCTGCTGGCCGGCATCGTCGCGGCGCTCGTGCTGTCGGTCGGTCTCGCGGCCGTGCAGTGGGTGGTGCTGAAGATGCTGCCCTTCGACAACAAGTCGGAGTTCCAGGTGGTGGTCGACATGCCGGCCGGCACGCCGCTGGAAGAGACGGCGGCCGCGCTGCAGGCGCTCGGCGGCTTCCTGGCGCGCCAGCCCGAGGTGCGCGACCTGCAGGCCTACGCCGGCACCGCGAGCCCGATCACCTTCAACGGGCTCGTGCGCCAGTACGACCTGCGCAGCGGCCCGGAGTCGGCCGACCTGCAGGTCAACCTCGTCGACAAGGCGCAGCGCCGCGAGCAGAGCCACGACATCGCGCAGCGCCTGCGGCCCGAACTGGAGAAGATCGGCGCGGCGTTCGGCGCGCGCATCAAGGTGGTGGAGGTGCCGCCCGGCCCGCCGGTGATGTGCCCGCTGGTGGCCGAGGTCTACGGGCCCGACGAGGCCGGCCGCCAGCGGCTGGCGGCGCGCCTCGAGCGCGCGTTCGCCGCCACGCCCGACATCGTGGGCATCGACACCTCGCTCGAGGAGGACGCGCCGCGCGCCTTCCTGCGCGTGCAGCGCCAGCGCGCCGACAGCCTCGGCATCCCGGTGGCGGAGATCGCGCAGACCGTGCAGCGCGCGCTGTCCGGCGCCGACGCCGCGTGGCTGCACGACGGCCACGGCAAGTACGCGGTGCCGGTGCGGCTGCAGCTGCCGCGCGAGTCGCAGGCGGGGCTCGACGCGCTGCTCGCGCTGCCGTTGCGCGCGGCCACGCCGGACGGACGGGGCCGGCTGGTGCCGCTGTCGGAACTGGTGCGCGTGGAGCGCGGCGTGATCGACAAGCCGCTGTACACGAAGGACCTGCAGGGCGTGTCGTACGTGTTCGGCGACGTCGGCAAGCACGCCGGCGCGGTCACGCCCGACTCGCCGCTGTACGGCCTGTTCGGCATCCGCGCGCGGCTGCAGCAGGCTGCGCTGCCCGGCACCGGCGCGCTCGGCGAGTACTGGATCCGCCAGCCGTCCGATCCGTACCGCGGCTACGCCGTCAAGTGGGACGGCGAGTGGCAGATCACCTACGAGACCTTCCGCGACATGGGCGCGGCCTACGCGGTGGGGCTGCTGCTGATCTACCTGCTGGTGGTCGCGCAGTTCGCCGGCGCACGGTGGCCCGCCGGTGCGGCGCGCGCCAACCCGTACGTGACGCCGCTGATCATCATGGCGCCGATCCCGCTCACCGTGATCGGCGTGATGCCGGGCCACGCGCTGCTCGGCGCGCCGTTCACCGCCACGTCGATGATCGGGATGATCGCGCTGGCCGGCATCATCGTGCGCAACTCGATCCTGCTGGTCGACTTCATCGAGCTGCAGGTGCGCGACGGCGTGCCGTTCGAGCACGCCGTGGTGCACGCGGCCGCGGTGCGCGCGATGCCGATCGCGCTGACCGCGCTGGCCGCGATGACCGGCGCCTTCTTCATCCTCGACGACCCGATCTTCAACGGGCTCGCCGTGTCGCTGGTGTCCGGCATCTTCGTGTCGACCTTGCTCACCCTGGTGGTGATCCCGGTCCTCTACTACGCGGTGAACCGGCGCCGCCTGCAAGCCTGAAGGAGACAGTCATGGCCCACGTCGTCATCGTCGGAGCGGGCATCGGCGGCATGCCGGCCGCGTACGAGCTGCGCGAACTGCTGCCCAGGGAGCATCGCATCACGGTGGTCAACGCCACCGACTTCTTCCAGTTCGTGCCGTCCAACCCGTGGGTGGCGGTCGGCTGGCGCGAGCGCGGCGCGGTCACCCTGCCGATCGCGCCGTACCTCGAGCGCAAGGGCATCGCCTTCGTGCCGAAGGCGGTGAGCGCGATCGACGCGCCGGCCCATCGCCTGACGCTCGACGACGGCCGGACGCTGGACTACGACTACCTCGTCCTCACCACCGGCCCGAAGCTCGCGTTCGACGAGGTGCCCGGCGCCGGCCCCGCCGCGGGCCACACGCACTCGGTGTGCACGGTCGGCCACGCCGAGAAGTTCTGGGCGGAGTACCAGCAGTTCCTGGCCGACCCCGGCCCCGTCGTGATCGGCGCGATGCCGGGCGCGAGCTGCTTCGGCCCGGCCTACGAGTTCGCCTTCATCCTCGACGCCGATCTGCGCCGGCGCAAGCTGCGCCACAAGGTGCCGATCACCTTCGTGACCAGCGAGCCCTACATCGGCCACCTCGGCCTGGGCGGCGTGGGCGACTCCAAGTCGATGCTCGAGAGCGAGCTGCGCGGCCACGACATCAAGTGGATCGTCAACGCGAAGACCACGAAGGTCGAGCCCGGCCGGCTGTTCACCACGCAGCTCGACGAGCAGGGCCAGGTGGTCAAGGAGCACGAGGTCGGCTTCCGGCTCGCGATGATGCTGCCGGCCTTCCGCGGTGTCGATGCGGTGGCCGCGGTGCCGAACTTGTGCAACCCGCGCGGCTTCGTGCTGATCGACGAGCACCAGCGCAGCCAGGCATACCGCAACGTGTTCTCGGCCGGCGTGTGCGTGGCGATCCCGCCGGTCGAAGCGACGCCGGTGCCCACCGGCGCACCGAAGACCGGCTACATGATCGAGACGATGGTCAGCGCGATCGCGCACAACATCGCCGACGAGATCGCCGGCCGGCCGGCCACCGCCAAGGGCACGTGGAACGCGATCTGCCTGGCCGACATGGGCGACACCGGCGCCGCGTTCGTCGCGCTGCCGCAGATCCCGCCGCGCAACGTCAACTGGTTCAAGAAGGGCAAGTGGGTGCACTACGCCAAGGTCGCCTTCGAGAAGTACTTCCTTCGCAAGATGAAGACCGGCGCCTCCGAGCCCATCTACGAGAAGTACGTGCTCAAGGCGCTGGGCATCGTGCGCCTGGCCGAGTGAGCCCGCCCCGAGTTTCCATCGCTTCACCCAAGGAGTCCGTCATGACCGTCGAACGTCTGGTGCGCATCTTCGCCGGCACCTTCATCCTGCTGTCGCTCGCGCTGGGCGTGCAGTCCAGCCCGCTGTTCGTGAGCCCGTGGTGGCTGGCCTTCACCGCCTTCGTCGGCGCGAACCTGTTCCAATCCGGCTTCACCAACCTGTGCCCGCTGGCGAGCATCCTCGAGCGCCTGGGCGTGCCCGTGGACAGTGCCGCGTGCGCACGCTGAAGCCGACGCGGGCGCCTGCGATGGAGGAGCCCTGCACCATGACCCTGCTGCGAGACGAGAGCGCCCGCACCGACCTGCTCAACCGCCTGAAGCGCGCCGAAGGCCAGCTGCGCGGCGTGCAGCGCATGATCGAGGAAGGCGAGTCCTGCCTCGACATCGCCGGCCAGATGGCCGCCGTGCGCAAGGCGCTCGACAGCGCCTACGTGCGCATGACCGTGTGCTTCATGCAGCAGGAGCTGCAGGCCAGGCTCGCGCCCGACGCGAAGCGGCGCGGCGAGCTCGACGCCGTGCTCGAGGACGTGCAGAACCTGCTCGGAAAAGTGAGATAGACCCATGGCCGACAAGACCGTGACCGTGCGGCTCGAACAGCGCCGCGACTACCAGATCGAGAACCACTTCGGCGGCGGCGTCGCCGTGCTGCTGGGCGACGAGCCGCCACCGCTCGGCCAGCGCGCCGGGCCCGAGCCGGTGCAGCTGCTGGCCGCGGCCGTGGGCAACTGCCTGATGGCGTCGCTGCTGTTCGCGCTGCGCAAGTACAAGCAGCAGCCCGAGCCGCTGCGCGCCGAGGTGAGCGCCGAGGTCGGCCGCAACCCGCAGGGCCGCCTGCGCGTGCTGAGCCTCGCCGCGCGGCTCACCCTGGGCGTGCCGGTCGAGGCGCTCGACCACATGGAGCGCGTGCTGACGCAGTTCGAGTCGTTCTGCACCGTCACCGAGAGCGTGCGCCAGGGCATCCCGGTCACGGTCGAGGTGTTCGACGCGCAGGGCGCGAAGCTGAAGTAGCGCACGATGGCCGCAGGCTCGCTGAGGCATCTGGCGCCGGGCTGGTACGCGGTGGTGATGGGCCTCGCGGGACTCGCGCTCGCGTGGCATCGCGCCGTGCCGCTGATGGGCGAGGCCGCCGGCGCGGCGGCGCTGGCGATCGGCGCGCTCGCCGCCGCGGTGTTCGTCGTGCTGGCCACGGCGACGCTGTGGCGCGGATGGAAGCATCCCGACGCGTGGGCCGAGGACCGCCGGCATCCGGTGCGCCACGTGTTCATCGCGGCCTTGCCGATCAGCGTGCTGCTGCTGGCCACCGTGGCGGTGGCGCTGGCCGGGCCGCATCCGTTGCTGCGCGCGCTGTGGTGGATCGGCTCGCTGGCACAGCTCGGCGTCACCTGGTGGGTGCTGGCGCGCTGGTGGCGCGCCGCCGCGGCCGGCGGACTGCAGTGGGCCGGCGTGACGCCGGGGCTGTTCATCCCGATCGTCGGCAACGTGCTGGTGCCGCTGGCCGGCGTGCCGCTCGGGCATGCCGAGTGGTCGGCCGCGCAGTTCGGCTTCGGGCTGCTGTTCTGGCCGGTGGTGCTGGTGCTGCTGGTCGCGCGCGTGCTGGTGCAGGGGCCGTGGCCCGACCGGCTCGCGCCGACGGCCTTCATCGTGATCGCGCCGCCGGCCGTGGTCGGCCTCGCGCTGCTGCAGTTCGGCGCGCCGCCGCTGGCCGCGTGGGCCTGCTGGGGCATGGCGCTCGGATCGTTCGGCTGGTCCGCGGCGCAGGCGCGCCGCATCGTGGCACAGCCCTTCGGCGTGCCGCACTGGGGCACGAGCTTCCCGCTCGCGGCGCTGGCCGCGCTCACCTTGCGGCTGGCCGAGCCGGGCGGCGTGCTCGCGGTGCTGGGGCCGATGCTGCTGGCGCTCGCCTCGGTGGTGATCGCGGGCCTCGCGCTCGGCACCGTGCGCGGCCTGCGAAACGGCAGCCTGCTGCAGCCGGAGACGGTGCCGGTGGCCACGGCCGCGCCGTAGCGCGCGGCGCGCGCGGACGCGGCACGACGCGCCCCGCGTGAACGAATCGGCGTGCGTCCTTGGCAGCGCGACGCGACTGGTTGCCACTGGAAACGCCGCGCGTCCGGGGCGGCCCCTAGAGTGCGTCGCCATGAATCGACTCGCCGCACTCGCCGCCCCGTGGGCCGCCGTCGCGCTGATCGCCTGCGGTGGCGGCGGCGGCGGCGAGCCCGCGCCGGCGCCCGTCACGGCCACCTCGTCGTCGTCGCCGCCACCGCCTGCGGCCGGCGGCGGCACGGGCGGCACGACGCCGGGCGGCGCCTCGACCTGCGGGCTCGCCGACTTCCAGGCCGAGATGCTGCGGCGGGTGAACGAACACCGGGCGCGCGGCGCGAGCTGCGGTGCGCGCGGCAGCTACCCGACCGCGCCTGCGCTCGCGTGGAACGACGCGCTCACCGTGGCCGCGGCGGCGCACAGCCACGACATGGCCACGCGCAACTACTTCAGCCACACCAGCCCCGAAGGCGGCACCTTGCGCGATCGCGTCGAGGCCGCCGGCTACGCGTGGAGCTCGATCGCCGAGAACATCGCCGCCGGCTATCCGAGCGTGGCCGCGGTGGTCGACGGCTGGATGGCCAGCGACGGGCACTGCGCGAACATCATGAACGCCGGCCTGCGCGACATCGGCGTGGCCTGCGTGAGCAGCAGCAGCGCCAGCTACCGCAGCTACTGGACGATGGACCTCGGCCGGTCGCGCTGAGGCGGCGGCCTAGGGCGCATCCTCGTTTCGCGTCTATCGTTGCGCGAAACGATTCGTTCCGTCGCGCGCGGCGCCTCCCTAGCATCCGGGCCTCGCTGACTCGCACGGCGCCGAGCGCCGGTTGCTTCGATGAACCTCCTGTCCATGAAGCGGCGCCTCGTGTTCGCCGCGCTGGCGAGCTTCGCCCTGCACGGCACCGCACAGACGCGCGACGTGATCTTGCTGAACGTGTCGTACGACCCTACTCGCGAGCTCTACCAGGAGTTCAACGCCGCGTTCGCGCGGCACTGGAAGGAGCGCACCGGCGGCACGGTGACGGTGCGGCAGTCGCATGGTGGCTCGGGCAAGCAGGCGCGCTCCGTGATCGACGGGCTGGAGGCCGACGTCGTCACGCTCGCGCTGGCACACGACATCGACGAGATCGCCGCCAGGGGCAAGCTGCTGCCGGCCGATTGGCAGCAGCGCCTGCCGCGCAACAGTGCGCCGTACACCTCGACGATCGTGTTCCTGGTGCGCAAGGGCAATCCCAAGGGCATCCGCGACTGGGGCGACCTCGCGCGCCCGGGCATCTCGGTCGTCACGCCGAATCCGAAGACGTCCGGCGGCGCGCGCTGGAACTACCTGGCGGCCTGGGGTTGGGCGTTGCGCCAGGCGGGAGGGACCGAGGCGACGGCGCAGGCGTTCGTCGCGAAGCTGTACGCCAACGTGCCGGTGCTCGACTCGGGCGCGCGCGGCTCGCTCACCACGTTCGCCGAACGCGGCATCGGCGACGTGCTCGTGTCGTGGGAGAACGAAGCGCTGCTCGCGGTGAAGGAACTCGGCCCCGACAAGTTCGAGATGGTCGTGCCGTCGATCTCGATCCGGGCCGAGCCGCCGGTCGCGCTGGTCGACCGCGTCGTCGACAAGCGCGGCACGCGCGAGGTCGCGAGCGCCTACCTGCAGTATCTGTACTCGCCCGAGGGCCAGGACATCGTGGCGAAGCATCACTACAGGCCGGGCGAGCCAGCCGCGGCGGCTCGCCACGCGGCCCGCTTCGCACCCGTGCGCACCTTCGGCATCGACGAGGTGTTCGGCAGCTGGGCGAAGGCGCAGCAGACGCACTTTGCCGACGGCGGCATCTTCGACCGCATCTTCACGCGCAAGTAGCGCGGTGTCGCGCGTCAGGCGAACTTCACCATGCGACGAGCTCTCGTGACGCGGGCGCTGCTGCGACGGCACAGCGTGCTGCCGGGATTCGGCCTTGCGCTCGGCTTCGTCCTCGCGTATCTCGGGCTGATCGTGCTCGTGCCGCTGTCGGCCGCCGTGCTCAAGACCACCACGCTGACCTGGCCGGCCTTCTGGGACACGGTGACGGCGCCACGCGTGCTGGCCGCGTACCGTCTGAGCTTCGGGGCCTCGCTCGGCGCGGCGGCGCTGAACGCCCTCATCGGGCTGCTGCTCGCCTGGGTGCTGGTGCGCTACGACTTCCCCGGTCGTCGGCTGGTCGATGCGCTGATCGACCTGCCGTTCGCCCTGCCCACCGCGGTGGCCGGGATCGCGCTGACCGCGCTGTTCGCCGGCAACGGGTGGATCGGCAGCCGACTGCCGGTGCAGGTGAGCTTCACGCCGCTGGGCGTGTGGCTCGCGCTCACGTTCATCGGCCTGCCGTTCGTCGTGCGCACCGTGCAGCCCGTGCTGCAGGACCTGCCGCCCGACATCGAGGAGGCGGCGGCCACGCTCGGCGCCGGCCGGGCGGCGACCTTCTTGCGGGTGCTGCTGCCGCTCGTGCTGCCGGCGCTCCTGACCGGGTTTGCGCTGGCCTTCGCACGCGCGCTGGGCGAGTACGGCTCGGTGATCTTCATCGCCGGCAACATGCCGATGGTCAGCGAGATCGTGCCGCTGCTCATCGTCACCAAGCTGGAGCAGTACGACTACGCCGGCGCCACCGCGATCGCGGTGGCGATGCTCGCCGTCTCGTTCGCGCTGCTGCTGCTGATCAATGTGCTGCAGGCGTGGTCGCGCTCGCGGCACGCCGCCTGAGTCGCCGCTGGAAGAGCGCATGAGGACGCCCGTCGACGTTCTGGCCTCCGAGGCGTCGTGCGCAGCTGCCTGCGCTGCCGACGCCCGAGCGCTGCCGCGCGCGGCGCACCCGCGATCCGTGACGGCCGAGCCCGCAGGGGTGCGGCGACTGCTGATCGGCGTGGCGCTGACCTTCGTCGCATTGTTCCTGCTGATGCCGCTGGCGGTCGTGTTCACCGAGGCGCTGAAGAAGGGCTTCGACGTCTACATGGCGGCGATCGCCGAGCGCGACGCACGCTCGGCGATCGGCCTGACCCTGCTGGCCGCCGCGATCGCCGTGCCGCTGAACGTGCTGTTCGGACTTGCCGCGGCCTGGTGCATTGCGAAGTACGACTTCCGTGGCCGGCAGGTGCTGCTCACCTTGATCGACCTGCCGTTCTCGGTGAGTCCGGTGATCGCGGGACTGGTGTACGTTCTCGTGTTCGGGTTGCAGGGTTGGTTCGGCCCGTGGCTGCAGGCGCACGACCTGAAGGTCATCTTCGCGGTACCCGGCATCGTCCTGGCGACCCTGTTCGTGACCGTGCCCTTCGTCGCGCGCGAGCTGATCCCGCTGATGCAGGCGCAGGGTACTGCGCAGGAAGAGGCCGCGCGCGTGCTCGGTGCGAGCGGCTGGCAGATCCTGCGCCGCGTGACGCTGCCGAACGTGCGCTGGGCGCTGCTGTACGGCGTGATCCTGTGCAACGCGCGCGCGATGGGCGAGTTCGGCGCGGTCAGCGTCGTCTCCGGCCACGTGCGTGGCCAGACCAACACCCTGCCGCTGCACGTGGAGATCCTCTACAACGAGTACCAGACGGCGGCCGCCTTTGCCGTGGCGTCCCTGCTCGCCTTGCTGGCGCTGGTCACCTTGGTGGTCAAGGCGTGGGTCGAGCGCCGGCTGCGCACGCACCCGTGACGATCGCGCGCCACTGCCACCGACGGAGAACCCGATGAGCCTGTCCCTGCGCCGCATCAGCAAACGTTTCGGTGCGACCGTCGTGTGCGACGCACTCGACCTCGACATCGCCCGCGGCGAGCTGGTCGCGCTGCTCGGGCCGTCGGGCTCCGGCAAGACCACCTTGCTGCGCATCATCGCCGGGCTCGAGATGCCCGATGCGGGGCGCGTCTTCTTCCACGGTGCGGACGCGACGGCCACCGACGTGCGCGAACGTGGCGTGGGCTTCGTGTTCCAGCACTACGCGCTGTTCGGCCACCTGAGCGTGGCCGAGAACGTCGCCTACGGGCTGCGGGTGCGGCCGCGTGCGACCCGGCCGACGGAGCGCGAGATCCGCGAGCGTGTCGACGCCATGCTGCGCGTGGTGCAGCTCGACGGCTTGGCGGCGCGGCGCCCGCACGAGCTCTCGGGCGGTCAGCGCCAGCGGGTGGCGCTGGCGCGCGCGCTCGCCGTCGAGCCGAGCGTCTTGCTGCTCGACGAGCCGTTCGGTGCGCTCGACGCGACGGTGCGACGCGAGCTGCGCCAGTGGTTGCGCTCGCTGCACGACGAGCTGCACGTGACCAGCGTGTTCGTCACGCACGACCAGGACGAGGCGATGGAAGTGGCCGACCGTGTGGTGGTGATGCACCAGGGCCGCATCGAGCAGCAGGGCACACCGCACGAGCTCCTCGCCCGACCGGCGACGCCGTTCGTGCGCGCATTCCTCGACGGTGTACGCCTGCGCGGGCACCCGGTCGTGGCGACCGCCGCCGTATCGTGAAGCGGCCCGCTCAGATCTCGAGTGCGTCGCCGGGCGCCGAGGCCAGCGCGCGCTCGACCACCTCGCGCGTCAGCGGCGGAGCGAACGTGCGCACGAAGTCGAACGCGAAGCCGCGCAGCCACGCGCCGCGACGGATGGCCAGCCGCGTCATGTTCACGGCGAACAGGTGCCGCGCGTCGAGTGCGCGCAGCTGGCGATCGCGCTGCTCGTCGTAGGCGATGCCGGCCACGATGCCCACGCCGAGACCGAGCTCGACGTAGGTCTTGATCACGTCCGCGTCCATCGCCGTCAGCACGATGTCCGGCCGGAGGCCCTGGCGCGAGAACGCCTCGTCGATGTGCCCGCGGCCGGTGTAGCCCGCGTCGTAGGTGATGACCGGGTAAGCGGCCAGGCGCTGCAGCGTGAGCGGGGCGCCGTCGTCGAGCGGATGGCCGGGCGGCACCACGACCACGTGCGTCCAGCGGTAGCACGGCAAGGCCACGAGCTCGGCGTACTGCGTGAGCGCCTCGGTCGCGATGCCGATGTCGGCCTCGCCGTCGATCAGCATGCGGGCCACCTGCTGCGGCGAGCCCTGGTGCAGGTTCAGCACCACGCCGGGATGGGTCGCGCGGAAGTCGCGCACGGCCGATGGCAGTGCATAGCGCGCTTGCGAGTGCGTGGCGGCGATGGCGAGCAGGCCCCGATCCTGTGCGGCGAACTCCTCGCCGGCGCGCTTGAGGTTGTCGGCCTCGACCAGCAGCCGCTCGACGATGGGAAGCACCGCTTCGCCGGGGGGCGTGAGCCCGGTCAGGCGCTTGCCGGCGCGCACGAAGATCGCGATCCCCAGTTCGTCCTCGAGCTCGCGGATCTGGCGGCTCACGCCCGGCTGAGAGGTGGCCAGCGCGTGCGCCACCTCGGTCAGATTGAAGCCGCGTCGCGCGGCCTCGCGCACCGAGCGCAACTGCTGGAAGTTCATGAGTGGGGCGACGCGACGGACGGAGCGCGGATTGTCGAGGCGCGCCGCCGCCGTGTGAACGACGCAATGCTTCTATCGATCTGCTGCCCGCGCATGAGCGGCGCGGTGGACGTAGCGCCGCTCACGCCTCGCGCAGACAGTCCACGATCTTCAGCCGTGCCGCGCGCCACGCCGGCACGAAGCCGCCCACCAGTCCCATGAACAGCGCGAACAGCAAGGTGCGCAGCGCGATGTCGGGCGTGAGCGTGAAGCGGAAGGCGATCTCGGAGAAGGTCTGGAAGTTGGTGGTCGAGATGTCCACCGCCTGCATGAAGCTGGCCGCCGCCAGCCCCGCGAGCCCGCCCACCAGCGCGAGCAGCAGCGACTCGCCCAGAAAGGCCGCGAGCACCGCGCCGCGCCGGAAGCCCAGCGCGCGCAGGGTGGCGATCTCGCCGGTGCGCTGCGCCACCGCGGCGAAGAGGGTGATCAGCGCGCCCGCGATCGCGCCGATCGAGAAGATCGCGGTGAGCGCCGTGCCGAGGATGGAGATGAAGGTGGCCAGCGCCTCGCTCTGCTCGGCATAGAAGCGCACCTCGGGCTTGGCCTCCAGGGTGAGGCGCGGGTCGCCCTCGATCTGCGCGCGCACGCGCTCGAACGCATCGGCGTCGGCCAGCCGGAACACCACGGTCGAGTACGCGTTGCGACGGAACGCCTGCATCATCTGCTCGGCGTCGCCCCAGATCTCGGAGTCGAAGGCGCTGCGGCCGGCGTCGAACACGCCCACCACGCGCCACTCGCGGCCGGCGAAGCGCAAGGTCTGCCCGAGCGCCACGCCGTCGAAGCCGTCGGCGATGGCGCGCCCG
>CAZFET010000070.1:8912-13030 GCA_964517545.1 uncultured Burkholderiaceae bacterium | reverse complement strand
CGACCATCATCGAGGACAACTGCTTCATCGGCGCGCGCAGCGAGATCGTCGAGGGCGTGATCGTCGAGGAGAACTCGGTCATCTCGATGGGCGTGTACATCGGCCAGAGCACGAAGATCTACGACCGGGCGACCGGAGAAGTGACATATGGCCGCATTCCGGCGGGCTCGGTGGTCGTCTCGGGCTCGCTGCCCAGCGCCGACGGCCGGTACAGTCTGTACTGCGCGGTGACCGTCAAGAAGGTCGCCGCCCAGACCCGCGCCAAGACCAGCATCAACGAACTGTTGCGCAGCTGAGCCCGCGGGCCCGGCCAGCGCGAGGAGTGGATCGATGAGCGGCGGCAACATGGAGCGCGTGCTCCGGCTGATGGCGGAGAAGAACGCGTCCGACGTCTACCTGTCGGCCAACACGCCGATCCTCATCAAGATCAACGGCCAGATCCTGCAGCTGTCGGACCAGCCGCTCACGCACACGCAGCCGCGCCAGCTGCTCGCCGAGCTGCTCACGCCGTCGCAGCTCGAGGACCTCGACGAGACCGGCGAGCTCAACATGGGCATCGGCCTCGCGGGGGTCGGCAGCTTCCGCCTGTCGGCATTCAAGCAGCGCGGCTCGATCGCGGCGGTGTTCCGCTGCATCCCGATCCACATCCCGTCGCTCGACAGCCTGAACCTGCCGCCGATCCTGTCGACCCTGGTGCTCGAGAAGCGCGGCCTGGTGCTGATGGTCGGCGCCACCGGCACCGGCAAGAGCACCACGCTGGCGGCGATGATCGAGCATCGCAACCAGCTGTCGACCGGCCACATCCTGACGATCGAGGACCCGATCGAGTTCCTGTTCACCAACAAGAAGTCGGTGGTCAACCAGCGCGAGGTGGGCCGCGACACGCAGAGCCTGCAGGTGGCGCTGCGCAACGCGCTGCGCCAGGCGCCCGACGTCATCATGATCGGCGAGATCCGTGACCGCGAGACCATGAGCTCGGCGCTGTCGTACGCGCTGTCGGGCCACGTGGTGCTGGCCACCTTGCACGCCAACAACAGCTACCACGCGATGGGCCGGATCCTGTCGTTCTACACGCCCGAGGCGCGGCCCGCGCTGCTGGCCGACCTGGCCGCGGGCCTGAAGGCCATCGTGTCGCAGCGGCTGGTGCGCTCCAACGCCGGCGGCCGCGTGCCGGCGGTGGAGGTGCTGCTGAACACCAAGCTCGTCTCCGAGCTGATCGAGCAGGGCGACTTCAACGGCGTGAAGGAGGCGATGGAGAAGTCGCTCGCCGAAGGTTCGCAGACCTTCGAGCAGGACCTCGCACGGCTCATCACCGAAGGCGCCATCACGCGCGAGGAAGGCATCGCCTTCGCCGACTCGCCGACCAACCTGATGTGGCGCCTGCAGAACGACCTCACGCCGCAGAGCAAGCGCGCCGCTCGGTCACGCCGGACGACGGCGGCTGCCAGGCCCTCGTCGCCGGGCGCCTGTCGCCGCTGGGCTTCGCGTGCGAGACGATCGAAAGCGGCCCGGCCGGCTTGCGCGTCACCAACCTGTGGGCGCTGCGGCGCGGCGCGGCCGACGGCCCGAGCGTCGTGTTCGCCGGCCACACCGACGTGGTCCCCACCGGCCCGCTCGATCAGTGGTCGAGCGACCCCTTCGTGCCGACGCACCGCGACGGCCGGCTCTACGGCCGCGGCGCCGCCGACATGAAGACCTCGCTCGCGGCCATGGTCACCGCGGCCGAACGCTTCGTCGCCGCGCATCCGCGCCACCGCGGCGCGATCGGCTTCCTGCTCACCAGCGACGAGGAAGGCCCCGCCGTCGACGGCACGGTGCGCGTGGTCGAGGCGCTCGCCGCGCGCGTCATCCGGCTCGACTGCTGCATCGTCGGCGAGCCGACCTCGGTAGAAAGGCTCGGCGACACGATCAAGAACGGCCGCCGCGGTTCGTTGTCGGGACGGCTCGTCGTGCGGGGCGTGCAGGGGCACATCGCCTATCCGCACCTGGCCCGCAACCCGATCCACCTCGCCGCGCCCGCGCTGGCCGAGCTGGCCGCCGAGACGTGGGACACGGGCAACGAGTACTTCCCGCCCACGAGCTGGCAGATGTCGAACATCCACGCCGGCACCGGCGCGGGCAACGTGATTCCCGGCGAGCTGGTCGTGGACTTCAACTTCCGCTTCTCGACCGCGTCGACCCCCGAGTCGCTGAAACGGCGCGTGCATGCGCTGCTCGACCGCCACCGGCTCGACTGCTCGCTGCAGTGGACGCTCGGCGGCGAACCCTTCCTCACGCCGGCGGGCGCGCTGAGCCGCGCGCTGTCGGGCGCCATCGAGGCGACCTGCGGCGTGACGCCGCAGCTGTCGACCACCGGCGGCACCTCCGACGGCCGCTTCATCTCGAAGATCTGCGAGCAGGTGGTCGAGTTCGGGCCGGTCAACGCCAGCATCCACAAGATCGACGAGCACGTGGCGGTGGCCGACGTGGAGCCGCTGTCCGACATCTACCGCCGCACCCTGGAGGCGCTGCTGCTGTGACCCTGATCGAGCTGGTGCACGCGCAGAGCGCCCGCCTCGAATCGGCGGGCGTTTGCTTTGGACAGGGCACGACGAACGCGTTCGACGAGGCGGCCTGGCTGGTGCTGTGGGCCCTCGGCCTGCCGCTCGATGCGCTCGACGGGCACGCGACGCGCGAGCTCACGCCCGCCGAGCGCGAGCGCGCCGAGGCGCTGGTGGCGCAGCGCATCGCCACGCGCCGGCCGGCCGCCTACCTCACCGGCGAGGCCTGGCTGCAAGGCGTGCCGTTCTTCGTCGACCAGCGGACGATCGTGCCGCGCTCGTTCATCGCCGAGCTGATCTGCGACGCCGACGGCGCCGGCACGCTCGACGCATGGCTCGGCGCCGACACGCGGCGCGTGCTCGACCTGTGCACCGGCAACGGCAGCCTCGCGGTGCTGGCCGCGCTGGCGTGGCCCGCGGTCGAGGTCGACGCGGCCGACCTGTCGGCCGACGCGCTCGCGGTCGCGGCGCGCAACGTCGAGCGGCACGGCCTGCGCGGGCGCGTGCGGCTCGTGCGCTGCGACCTCTTCGCGGCCCTGCCCGGCCGCTACGACCTGATCGTGTGCAACCCGCCGTACGTGAACGCGCGGTCGATGGCCGCGCTGCCGCCGGAGTTCCGGGCCGAGCCGGCCCTCGCGCTCGACGGCAACGTGGCCGGCGGCGCCGACGGCATGGACCTCGTGCGCCGCATCCTGCGCGAGGCGCCCGCACACCTGCACGACGAGGCCGTGCTCGTGCTCGAGATCGGCCACGAGCGCGAACACTTCGAGCGCGCGTTCCCGCGGCTCGAAGCCGTGTGGCTGCCGGTCAGCGCGGGCGACGAGCAGGTGCTGCTGCTCACGCGCGAGGCGCTCTCGCGCGCCGTGGCGGAGGCGGCGCCGTGATCACCCTGCGCGCCGTGCGCCTGTGCCGCGGCGCCAGGCTCGTGCTCGACGGCGTGAGCCTCGCGCTGCACCCGGGCGAGAAGGTGGCGCTGATCGGGCGCAACGGCGCGGGCAAGTCGTCGCTGTTCGCGTTGCTGGCCGGCCGGCTGCACGCCGACGCCGGCGACGTCGAGGTGCCGCCGGCGTGGCGGCTGTCCGAGGTGGCGCAGGAGATGCCCGAGACCACGCAGCCGGCCACCGACTTCGTGCTCGACGGCGACGTGCCGCTGCGCGAGGCCGAGGCCGCGCTGCGCGAGGCCGAGGCGCGCGACGACGGTCACGCGATCGCCGAGGCGCACGCCGCGCTGGAACACGCCGGCGCCTTCGACGCGCGCGCCCGCGCGCAGGCGCTGCTGCTCGGGCTGGGCTTTCGCGTCGAGCAGCTCGACCAGCCCGTGGCGAGCTTCTCCGGCGGCTGGCGCATGCGGCTGCAGCTCGCCCGCACCCTGATGTGCCCGGCCGACGTGCTGCTGCTCGACGAGCCGACCAACCACCTCGACCTCGACGCGCTGGTCTGGCTCGAAGGCTGGCTGCAGCGCTTCCAGGGTCTGGTGCTGCTGATCAGCCACGACCGCGAGTTCATCGACGCGGTGGCGCGCGCGACCCTGCACCTCGACGGCGGACGCATCACGCGCTACGGCGGCAACTACAGCGC
>CAZFET010000070.1:6470-8902 GCA_964517545.1 uncultured Burkholderiaceae bacterium | reverse complement strand
AGCGCCTTCGAGACCCTGCGCGCGCAGGCGCTCGAGCAGCAGCAGGCCGCCTACGACAAGCAGCGCGAGCGCATCGCCCACCTGCAGCGCTTCATCGACCGCTTCAAGGCCAAGGCCACCAAGGCGCGCCAGGCGCAGAGCCGCGTCAAGGCGCTGGAGCGCATGGAGAAGCTCGCGCCGGTGCTCACGGCCGCCGAGTTCACGTTCGAGTTTCCCGAGCCCGCGAGCCTGCCCGACCCGATGCTCGTGCTGCAAGGCGTCGACTGCGGCTACGCCGATCCGGCGTCGGGGCGTGCGACCACGATCGTGCGCGACGTCGAGCGCACGGTGCGCGCCGGGCAGCGCATCGGCATCCTGGGCGCCAACGGCCAGGGCAAGTCGACCCTCGTCAAGACGGTCGCGCGCGTGCTGCCGCCGCTGGGCGGCACCCTCACCGAGGGCAAGGGCCTCGCGATCGGCTACTACGCGCAGCACGAGATGGAGCTGCTGCACGGCGAGGACAGCGCGCTGGAGCACCTGGCGCGCATCGCGCGGCAGGTGTCGCCGGCCGCGCGCGAGCAGGAGCTGCGCGACTTCCTCGGGCGCTTTCGCTTCGGCGGCGAGATGGCGCAGCAGCGCGTGGCCACCCTGTCCGGCGGCGAGAAGGCGCGGCTGGTGCTGGCCGGCATCGTGTGGCAGCGCCCCAACCTGCTGCTGCTCGACGAGCCGACCAACCACCTCGACCTCGACACGCGCGAGGCGCTGTCGGTGGCGCTCAACGAATTCGAGGGCACCGTGCTGCTGGTCAGCCACGACCGCGCGCTGCTGCGCGAGGTGTGCGACGCGTTCTGGCTGGTCTCGGCCGGCGGCGTGCGCGACTTCGACGGCGATCTCGACGACTACCAGCGCTGGCTGCTCGAGCGCGCACGCGAGACGGCGGCCCTGCTGCGCCGCGCCGAGCGCGGCGAGGCCGCCGCGGCAGCGCCGCCGTCCGGCCGCCGCGAGGACCGCAAGGCGCAGGCGCGCGAGCGCGCGCAGCGCGCCGAGCGGGCGCGGCCGCTGCGCGACGAGATGGCGCGCATCGACCGCGAGCTGACGGCCGTCGGCGACGAGCAGCGGCGCCTCGAGGCCGCGCTGGCCGACCCGGCGCTCGACGGCGCCGCACGCGCCGACGCGGGGCGCCGCCTCAAGGCGCTGGCCGAGCGCGTCGAGCAGCTCGAGTCGCGCTGGCTCGAGATCGGCGCCGAGCTCGACGCGCTGGGTTGACTCGCTGAGTCGACGCGCCGGGTCGAGTCTCGGGCGCGCGCCCCGTCCGACCCCTCGGCTGCACGGGCGCTGCGGCGTCGCTATCCTGCGCGCCTTCGCCCCCACCGACCGCGCGCGACGCGCACACACCCAGGAGCAGACCCATGGCCCTCGACAAGACCCTGTACACCGCCCGCGCCACGACCACCGGCGGCCGCCGCAACGGCAAGTCGCAGTCGTCGGACGGCCAGCTCTCGGTGACCTTGAACGCGCCGAAGGAACTCGGCGGCATGGGCGACGGCACCAACCCCGAGCAACTGTTCGCCGCGGGCTACTCGGCCTGCTTCCTGGGCGCGATGCAGTTCGTGGCCGGCCAGCAGAAGATCAGCCTCAGCCCCGAGACGACGATCACCGCCGACGTCGGCTTCGGCCCGCTGGCCGGCGGCAAGCCGGGCTTCGGCGTGTCGGTGGCGATGCAGATCCACGTGCCGGGCCTGGACAAGGCGCAGGTGCAGCAGATCGTCGACGCCGCGCACCAGGTCTGCCCGTACTCGAACGCGACGCGCGGCAACGTCGACGTCACCTTGACGGTGGTCTGACGCCGCGCCGTCAGGCCGGCCGGCGCGCGGCCAGCAGCTCCAGCAGCAGTGCGACGCGCGCCTTGGCCGGCGTGAGCGCGCCCGCGCCCGGCCAGTCGGCGCGGCCGCCGACGATCGCGCCCGCGCCGCAGCGCGTGGCGCGCCACACCCGCACGCCGGCGCGCGCGGCCTCGTCGAGCGCCGCTTCGAGCTCGCGGTGGACGCTGCCGTTGCCGGTGGCCGCGACGACGAGTCCGTCGACTCCGTCGCGCACCATCGATCGCACGACGCGTCCGTCGCTGCCCGCGTGGCTCGTCACGATCTCCACGCGCGGCCAGCGATCGACGGGCAACTGCAGGGCCGCCGGGCACACGGCCACGGCTCGCGGCCACGGACGCAGCACGCGCAGCGCGCCGTCCTCGATCAGCGCCAGCGGGCCGGCGTCGCCCGAGCCGAAGGCGTCGAGCCGATAGGGGTGCCACTTGCGCACGTCGTCGCCCGCATGCACCTGCCCGGCCAGCACCGCCAGCACGCCGCGCGCGTCGGGGTGACGCGCCACGCGCACCGCGTCGAGCAGGTTCTGCGGGCCGTCGGCCTGCAAGGACGTGGCCGGGCGCATGGCCGCCACGA
>CAZFET010000070.1:0-6409 GCA_964517545.1 uncultured Burkholderiaceae bacterium | reverse complement strand
CAGCGGCTTGCGCGGCGCGAGCACGAGATGCAGGAAGGTGGCGGTCTCCTCGAGCGTGTCGGTGCCGTGCGTCGCCACGACGCCGGCCGCGTCGTCGCGCGCGAGGTGGTGCGCCGCGCGCAGCGCGAGGCGCTGCCACGTGGCGTGGTCCATGTCCTTGCTGTCGAGCTGCGCGAGCTGCTCGCACTCCAGCCGCTGCGCGGCCAGCGACGGCACCGCGTCGACCAGCGAGCGCACGGCGCGCTGGGCAGCCGTGTAGCCGACGTTGTCGGCCGGGTCGGCGGCGGCGCCGGCGATCGTGCCGCCGGTGCCGAGGATCACGACGACCCCGTCGCGCGCATCAGGACTTGGCATCCGGCCCTCTTCTGTATAAAAATCCAGCTACTGGATGGATCACCAGATCGGTCCAGCCGACCCACGCCGCCGGCCGGCGGCGCCCGGAGGCCGCGATGCAGGAACGACCGAAACTCACCGAACGACAGCAGCAGATCCTCGACCTCGTGCAGAGCACGATCGAGCGCACGGGCGCACCACCCACGCGCGCCGAGATCGCCGCCGAACTGGGCTTCCGCTCGCCCAACGCGGCCGAGGAACACCTGCAGGCGCTGGCGCGCAAGGGCGTGATCGAACTGGTGGGCGGCACGTCGCGCGGCATACGGTTGAAGTCTGACATGCTGCGCGCGCTGAACGAGGCCCGCGGCAAGCAGTTCTCGCTGCCGCTGCCCAGCCTGGCGCAGCTCGCGCTGCCGCTCGTGGGCCGCGTCGCGGCGGGCAGCCCCATCCTCGCGCAGGAGCACATCGACCAGACCTACCTCATGGAGGCGAGCATGTTCCCGCGCCGCCCCGACTACCTGCTCAAGGTGCGCGGCATGAGCATGCGCGACGCCGGCATCCTCGACGGCGACCTGCTCGCCGTGCAGAAGGCGCGCGAGGCCAAGAACGGGCAGATCGTCGTGGCGCGCCTCGGCGACGACGTGACGGTCAAGCGCTTCCGGCGCACGCGCACGAGCATCGAGCTGATCCCCGAGAACCCCGACTTCAAGACCATCGTCGTGCCGTTCGGCGACGTCGACTTCGAACTCGAAGGCGTCGCGGTCGGGCTGATCCGCAACACGATGCTGATGTAGCCATGAACGCGGTACTCAAGTCTGCGGCGCGGCCGAGATCGGCCGTGCGGCCCGCCAAGGCGCGGCACGCCAGCGAGTGCGACGAGCTCGAGCAGCTGCCCAACATCGGGCCGGCACTGGCCGCCGACCTGCGCTCGATCGGCATCGTGCACCCGAAGGAACTCGCCAGCCGCGACGCCTTCGTGCTCTACCAGCAGCTGTGCGCCAAGAGCGGCAAGCGCCAGGACCCGTGCGTGCTCGACACCTTCATGGCCGCCACCGACTTCATGCGCGGCGCGCCGGCGCAGCCGTGGTGGGCGTACACGGCGCAGCGCAAGACGGTGTACGGCGCGGTGTGACCGCCGGGCCGCGTGCCGCGGCGGGCCTGCGTCGCGGTGCGCGGGCCGGGGCGTGGCCGGGCTCGCGTCACCGCCCGAAGGCCTCGAACTCCGCGAACGGATGCTCGCACTCGGCCAGGTCCTTGAGCGGCACGTAGTCGCAGGCCTCGCCGAACTCGGCCCACAACGCCTGGACGGCCGGGTTCTCGTGAGCCTGCTCGACCGCCTCGGCCGATCGCCACTCGAACACCTCGACCACCGTGCCGTCGGCCGCGCGCATGACGTGCGACGGCGCGTCGGTCACGAGGTTCTGCGCACGCAGCACGTCCATGTGGCGGCGCACCGCGCTCTCCAGCCGGGCCTCGCGGCCGGGCTTGGGCTTGTAGGCGGCGATCACGAAACGTCCCATCGCAATCTCCTTTCGGCAGTCATCGGTCGTCGCGGCCTCGGGCCCGGCCGCCGGGTGGCTCGTCGCGCGGCGGCGTGATGCGCCGCTCGAGCCGGTCGAAGATCCACTGCACCAGCACGGCGAGCACGGCCGCCGGCAGCGCGCCGGCGAGCATCAGCCCGCGGTCGCTGGTGGCCAGCCCTGCGACGATGCGCTCGCCGAAGCCGCCGGCACCCACGAAAGCCGCCAGGGTCGCCGTGCCGACGTTGATCACGGCCGCGGTCTTGACGCCGGCCAGCAGCGTGGGCAGCGCCAGCGGCAGCTGCACGCCCACGAGCCGCTGCCGTGCGGTGAGGCCGAGCGCGATGGCGGCCTCGGTGAGCCCGCGCGGCACTGCCTCGAGCCCGGCATGCGTGTTGCGCACGATGGGCAGCAGCGCATAGAGAAACAGCGCCAGCAGCGCCGGCAGCACGCCGATGCCGCCCACCGCGGCAATCAGGAAGGCGAGCAGCGCGAGCGACGGCACGGTCTGCAGCACACCCACCACGGCGAGGATGGGCCCGGCCAGCCGCGGCGACCGCCACGCCTGGATGCCCAGCGGCACGGCCACCAGCACCGCCGCGACGAGCGAGACGAACACGAGCATCAGGTGCTGCCACGCGAGGCGCGCGAAGTCGTCGGCGAAGTGGCGCGCCATGAAGCCGGGCCGCGCGGCGGGCGCGGTGGCCGCGCCGCGTGCGGCCTCCGCGCCGTCGAGAAAGCGCCGGGCCACCTCGGCGAACGGCAGGCCGTCGAGCTCGGCCTGGGCGTTCAGGGCGATCATCGTGCGCTCGTCGATGCGGCCGGCCAGCGGCTGCAGCGCGGCGAGCACGCGCGCGTCGAGGTCGGCGCGCAGCAGCAGCACCGCGTCGTAGCGCGGGAAGAAGCCGAGGTCGTCGTCGAGCACGCGCAACGCGTAGCGGCCGACCTTCGCGTCCGTCGAGTAGATGTCGATGAGGTCCACGCGGCCGGCGGCCACGGCGTCGTACGCCAGTCCGTGGTCGAGACCGCCGGTCTGCGTCTGCGGCAGCGCGTACGCGGCCTTCAGCGCGGGCCAGCCGTCGGCGCGCGCCATGAACTCGTGCGACAGCCCGAGCCGCAGCGACGCGGCCTCGGGCTTGCGCAGGTCGGACAGGCGGCGGATGCCCAATCGCTCGGCCTGCGACTCGGCCATCGCCAGCGCGTAGGTGTTGTTGAAGCCGAGCGGCACCGCCGCCCGCAGCCCTCGCGGCGCCAGCCACTCGTTGAGCTGCCCGAGCGTCGGCTGGCCCTCGCGCCTGAGCAGCTCGCGCACGATGGTGCCGGTGTACTCGGGGTACAGGCCGATCGCGCCGCTGCGCAGCGCCTGCTCGACGATCCCGGTGTTGCCGAGGCCCTGGCGGTGCTCGGCGGCGATGCCGGCGCGCTGCAGGCTCTGGCGCACGATCTCGCCGAGGATGTACGACTCGGTGAAGCGCTTGGAGCCGACGACCACCGTGCCGGCCGCAGGCGCGGACGCCGCCGACTGCGCCTGCCCCGGCGGGCACGCGAGCGCCGCGGCCACGAACGCTGCCCCGGCGAGGATGCAGCGCATGGTCGGCCTCAGCCGGCGAGCACCTGCGGGTTGATCGGCGTGGGCGGCGTGCCGCCGGTCAGCGCCGCGATCAGGTTGTCGGCCGCCAGATCGGCCATCGCCCGCCGCGTGGCCACCGTCGCGCTGGCGATGTGGGGCGTCAGCACGACGTTGGGCACCTTCAGCAGGTCGGGGTGGAGCTTCGGCTCGCCCTCGAACACGTCGAGCCCGGCGGCCGCGATGCGCCGCTCGCGCAGCGCGCGCGCGAGCGCGGCGTCGTCGACCACGCCGCCGCGCGCCACGTTGACGAGCGTGGCCGAGGGCTTCATCAGCGCCAGCTCGTTCTCGCCGATCGCATGATGGCTGGCCGGCGAGTACGGCACCACGATCACGAGATGGTCGCTCTGGCGCAGCAGGTCTTCCTTGCCCACGTAGCGCGCGCCGACGCTCGCCTCGATCTGCGCATCGAGGCGCGAGCGGTTGTGGTAGATCACCTTCATGCCGAAGCCGAGCGCCCCGCGCCGCGCGATGGCCTGCCCGATGCGGCCCATGCCGAGGATGCCGAGCGTGGCGCCGTGCACGTCGGAGCCGATGAACATGTCGTACGACCACTTGGTCCAGCGGCCGGCGCGCAGGTAATGCTCGCTCTCGGCGATGCGCCGCGCGGCCGCCAGCACGAGCGCGAGGCCGAAGTCGGCGGTGGTCTCGGTCAGCACGTCGGGCGTGTTGGTGGCCAGCACGCCGCGCGCGGTGCAGGCGTCGACGTCGATGTTGTTGTAGCCGACCGCCATGTTGCACACCGCCTTGAGCTGCGGGTTCGCGTCGAGCACCTCGGCGTCGATGCGTTCGCTGCCGGTGATGAAGGCGCCCGACTTGCCGCGCAGGCGCTCGGCGAGCTCGGCCTTGCCCCAGATGCGGTCTTCGGGATTCGACTCGACCTCGAAGTGCTGCGCGAGCCGCTCCACCACCTCGGGGAAGACGGCGCGTGCGACGAGGACGGCGGGCCTTGCGGTCATGGCACTCTCTCCTTCAGCGGAACCAGATGAAGGTCATCACGACGAACAGCGGGACCAGCACGCAGGCCGACCACGCCATGTAGCCGAAGAAGCTCGGCATCCTGACGCCGCGCTCCTCGGCGATGGCCTTGACCATGAAGTTGGGCGCGTTGCCGATGTAGGTGTTGGCGCCCATGAACACGCTGCCGGCGGAGATGGCCGCGAGGATGGGCGCGAGGGTCGTCATCATCACCTGCGGGTCGCCGCTGGCGAGGTTGAAGAACACGAGGTACGTGGGCGCGTTGTCGAGGAACGAGCTGAGCGCGCCCGAGGCCCAGAAGTACATGGCCGGGATCGGCGCGCCGTCGGGGGCGGTGACGAGCCGCACGATCGGCGCGAAGGCGCCGTCGGTCCCGGCGCGCAGCATCGCGATGACCGGGATGATGGTGAGGAAGATGCCGAAGAAGAGCTTGGCCACCTCCTGCATCGGCGCCCACGAGAACTGGTTGGCGTCGCGCACCGGCGCGGCGGTGATCTTCAGCGACAGCAGCGTCACGCCGACGAGCGCGAGATCGCGCACGAGCTGCGGCAGGCCGACCTCGGTGCCGAACACGTCGAACGCGATGCCGGGCTTCCACACGCCGCTGGCGAGCACCAGCGCCATGACCGCCAGCAGCAGCGCGAAGTTGGCCTTGCCCTCGATGCCGAAGCTCGGCGTGTCGGGCGTGGGATCGGCGCGCGTGACGCCTTCCTTGCGGTACCAGTACGTGTCGACGATCCAGAAGATCGCCAGCAGCGTGCCGACGAGGAACAGGGTCTCGGGGAAGATGTGGCTGACCGTCCAGAAGAAGTCGACGCCCTTGAGGAAGCCGAGGAACAGCGGCGGGTCGCCCAGCGGCGTGAGCGACCCGCCGGCGTTGCTGACGATGAAGATGAAGAACACCACCACGTGCGCGACGTGACGACGGTTGTCGTTGGCGCGGATCAGCGGACGGATCAGCAGCATCGACGCGCCCGTCGTGCCCATGAAGCTCGCGAGCACGGCGCCGATGCTCATGAGCGTCACGTTGAGGCCGGGGCTGCCGTGCAGGTTGCTGCGGATGTAGATGCCGCCGGCCCCCGTGAACAGCGCGGTGAGCAGGATGATGAAGGGCACGTACTCGGCCAGCATCGCGTGCACGAAGCCCGCTCCGGCGGCGCCGGGGCCGAACACCGCGGCGAACGGCAGCACGAAGGCCAGCGCCCAGCCGAGCGCGATCTTGCCGTAGTGGTGATGCCAGATCCGCGGCGCGACGAGCGGCACGACCGCGATCGACAGCAGCAGCCCTGCGAACGGGACGCCCCACAGGCCCGACAGCGCGCGGCCGTCGATGTCGGCGGCGCGCGCCGCCAGCGGACCGAGCGCGAGCGCGGCGGACACCAGCGCACGCAGCGCACGGCTCATGGAGGTCTCCTCGTCGTCTTGATCGGGGCGAGGCGGATTCTAGGGTCGGGCCCGGCGCGCGACGACGGCGACAGCGCCCTTTGGCGGCCGGCGTCTGCTCAGCCCGGATGGACCGTGAGGCTCAGCCCGAACGGACGGTGTGGCCGTCGCGCGCCATGGACGGCTCAACAGCCGCGGCAGCGCGCCAGCACGCCAAGGCCGTCGTGCTCGAGCCGCGTGCGCACGATGGCGAGCTTCAGCAGCAGCTGCCGGCGCGCGTCGCCCTCGGCCCGCGCCGCCAGCAGCTCCAGCGACCGCAGCTCGCGCAGATGATCGAAAGCCACCGGCAGGCCGCCCGCCCGCCGCAGCAGGCGCACGACGTTGCGCATGTCCTCGGGCACGAGCGGATCGACGTCGTCGGCCAGCGGGCGGCCTTCGCCCGGCAGGTGCGACAGCTCGCCGGCGGCGACGGCCTGCTCGATGCGCCGTTCGGCGATCCAGTCGAGCGCACCCCAGGGCATGGCGCGCGCCCCGCGATCAGTCCCAGAAGCGCGCGAAGCGCTCGACG
>CAZFET010000069.1:2421-13045 GCA_964517545.1 uncultured Burkholderiaceae bacterium | reverse complement strand
AGTCGTTCGGCTACCTGGGCCAGGCCCTCATCCTGGCGGTCATCCTCATCTACATGGTGCTGGCGGCGCAGTTCGAGAGCTTCCTGCACCCGGTCACCATCATGGTGTCGCTGCCGTTGTCGCTGATCGGCGCGCTGGGGCTGCTCTACGTCTCGGGCAAGACCATGAGCATCATGACGTTCATCGGCCTCATCATGCTGATGGGCCTCGTGACCAAGAACGCCATCCTGCTGGTCGACTTCGCCAACCACGCCCGGCGCTCCGGTGCGAGCGTGCCCGAGGCGCTGCTGCAGGCCGGGCTGATCCGCATGCGGCCGATCCTGATGACCACCGCGGGCATGGTGTTCGGCATGCTGCCGCTGGCGCTGGCGCTCAACGACGGCGGCGAGATCCAGGCGCCGATGGGCCGCGCGATCATCGGCGGGCTCATCACGTCGACCCTGCTCACCCTGGTGGTGGTGCCGGTGCTGTACTCGTACCTGGTGCGCGACGGGCGGCGCGCGGGCAGCACCGATGACGCAGCGCAAGCCGGCGGCGTCGCCGGGGAACTAGCCTCGCCGTCGAAGGTCTAGTTCGTTCAACCCACGCAACGGAGGATTGCCATGGCTGCGACACAGTCGATGACCTCGGGCGCCGGCGAGCGCCTGGCGCGCGACATCGAAAAGCTCGTCGACGAAGCCGAGAAGATGGTGCCCCGCACGGGCGACAGCGCCGAGCAGGGCGCGGCCTGGGAGCGCCTGTCGGCGCAGATCAGCGCCGCGAAGGCAGAGCTCCGGCGCCTCGAGGACCAGGCCATCGTCAAGGCCAAGCGTGCCGCGCGGGTGACCGACGAGGTCGTGCACGAGCACCCGTACGCCGCCATGGGCGTGGCGGCCGCGGTGGGCGTGCTGCTGGGCATGCTGATCGCGCGTCGCTGACGGCTCGCGCGGCACCCCGTGGCGCCGCCGCGGCCCGCGAGCCTGCTCGCGTCGCTGATCGAGATCGCGCAGACACGGCTGCGGCTCGCGGCCGTCGAGCTCGAGGAAGAGCGGCTGCGGATCGCGCAGCTGCTCGTGCTGGGCGCGTGCGCCTTCTTCTTCGTGGCGCTCGGCGTGGTGGCGCTGTCGGCGCTGCTGGTGGTCGCCTTCTGGGAGGCGCACCGGCTCGCCGTGCTGGGTGCCCTGGCCGTGCTGTACCTGGGCGCGGGCGCGTGGGCGCTGCGGTCGATCCGGCGCATCACGGCGCGCCGCCCCGCGCTGTTCGAGGCCACCTTCGCCGAGCTGCAGAAGGACGCCGACGCGCTCGCGCGCCGCCGGCCCCGCGCCGATGACGATGCGGAGGGCGCATGAGTTTCCGCGAGCGCGAACTGGAGCTCGCCGCGCGCCGCGAACGGCTCGTGGCGCTGGCGAACCTGCAGCGCCTGGAGCTGCGGCTGCGCGCGCGCTCGATGGCGCCGGCGATCGGCGCGGCCGAGGTCGGCATCGCGGCGTGGCGCTGGATGCGCACGCACCCGCTGCAGGTGGCGATCCCCGCGCTCGCGCTGCTGCTGCTGCGGCCCCGCGGCGCGGCGAGGGTCGTGCGCTGGGGACTGCAACTGGTGCCGCTGCTGCGCATCGCGCGCGCGGTCGCCGCGCTGCTTCGGCAGACGCCGGCATGAGTGGGCGTGGCTTGAGCGGGCGCGAGCCCCGCGACCGACCGGCTCGCGCTTGGCGGAGGGCTCACCGGGGGTCCCGAAAGTCCCGTTCGCCCTGAGCTCGTCGAAGGGCTGGTGGGGCGCGCGATCTGGACCGTTCACCGTGAGCTCGTCGAAGGGCCGGGCGCGCAGCACATGGGATTCGACAAGCTCAGCCCGAACGCCGTCATCAGTTCGGTTCGGTGGCGACGACGCGTGCGTGATGCCTCGGGTGCCTGCTCGCATCGCTGCTGAAGCGCCCGCGCATGCCACCGCTCGGCTGCCGCACACCACCGGCCAAGCGCCCGCGCACACCACCACTCAACTGCTCTCGCGCACCACCAGCTCGAACCCCACGTCGACGGCCGGCTGTGCGACGGGTTCACCGCGCATGAGCGCGAGCAGCATCGTCGCGGCCTGCGTGCCGATCTCGGTGCGCGGTGTGCGGACGGTCGTCAGCGGCGGCAGCATCTGGTCGCTGCCGGCGAGATCGTTGAAGCCGGCCACCGCCACCTTGCCGGGCACCGGCACCTTCAGCCGAAGCGCGGCGAGCAGGCCGCCCTGGGCGAGGTCGTCGTTGCAGAAGAACACCGCGTCGACGCCCGGCTGGTGCACGAGCAACTGCTCGAAGAGCTGCGCCCCCAGCGCGATCGACGAGGGCGCCGGGTTCAGCACTTCCAGCCGCGGGTCGTAGCGCCGCGCGTCCTTGAGCGCGCGGCGGTAGCCCTCGGCGCGCTGCATCACGCGCGGGTCGAGTTGCGCGGCGACGAAGGCGATGCGCTTGCGGCCGCGGGCCAGCAGGTGCTCGGTGATCGCGCGGCCGGCGTCGAACTGCGACAGCCCGACGCTGTAGGTGCCCGGCGCGGCGCGCGTCTCCATCAGGTGCACGCAAGGAACGCCGCTGTCGTCGATCAGCCGGCGGGCAGCCGCGCTGCGGTCGAAGCCGGTCACGAGCAGGCCGGACGGGCGGTGCGTCAGGTAGCTGCGAAGCAGCGCTTCCTCCTCGGCGCGGTCGTAGTGGGTCACGCCGATCAGGGTCTGGAAGCCGGCGGGCATCAAGGTGCGCTGCACGGCTTCGAGCAGGTCGACGAACAGGTTGTTCGACAGCAGCGGGATCAGCACCGCGACGTGCGAGCTGCGCGCCGAGGCGAGCGCGCGCGCCGCGGGGTCGGGCACGTAGCCGAGCTTCGCGGCGGCGTCGCGCACCCGTTCGGCCAGTGCCGGATCGACGCTGCGCGTGCCGCGCAGCGCGCGCGAGGCGGTGATCGGGCTGACGCCGGCTGCGCGCGCGACGTCGTCGAGCGTGACGCGGCCGGTGGCGCGCCGGCGAGGGCTGGGTGTGTCGGGCATGGCTTGGTGGAAACCCGTATGCCGAGTGGCCGGCAATCAACTAGGATAGCGCTGTCCTTCTCGGGAGCACAAGCGGCACGGCGCAGTGAAGCGAGTCCTTCCCGAGCCCAGGTCAGGCGCGGCGATCGTTCGATCGCCTTCTCTTTGGATTCTTGAGACAGCGCTGTCCAATCGGCGCACGAACGGCCGGGCACGAATGCATTCGGTGGTGGTCACTGGCGTGGCCGGTTGCGGCAAGTCGAGCCTCGGCGAGGCGCTCGCCGCCGCGCTCGGCCGGCCGCTGATCGAGGGCGACGCCTTCCACACGCCGGCCAGCGTGGCCAAGATGCGCGCCGGCACGCCGCTCGACGACACCGACCGCGCGGGCTGGCTCGACACGCTCGGCGCCGAGCTGCGGCGCCACGCCGACGGCGCGGTGCTGACCTGCTCGGCACTCAAGCGCGCCTACCGCGACCGGCTGCGCGCCGCCGCGCCCGGGCTGCGCTTCGTGCACCTCGAACTGACCCGCGACGAGGCGCGCCGTCGCGTCGCCGCGAGGCCCGCGCACCTGTTTCCGGCGAGCCTGGTCGACAGCCAGTTCGACACGCTCGAGTCGCCGCGGGGCGAGCCGGGTGTGCTGAGCCTCGACGCGACGCGCCCGCTGGCGGAACTCGCGCGCGCCGCGGCCGACTGGATGGCCAGCCCTGCGCCCCGGGAGCCTGCGAGCTGACGCGCGGCCGCGCCACCCGCCTGGCCGAGTCCGCGATGGCGCTGTGCCTCGCGGTGATGGCCGCGTCGGTGTTCCTCAACGTGGTGCTGCGCTACGGCTTCGGCAGCGGCGTCGCGGCGAGCGAGGAGTTGTCGCGGCTGCTGTTCGTGTGGATGGTGTTCATCGGGGCGACCGCCGCCTATCCGCTGGGCGAGCACATGGCCTTCACGGCGCTGCTGCGTCCGCTCGGCCGGCGGCCGGCGCTGCTGCGCGTCGTCGCGCGGCTGATCCACACGCTCGTGCTCGCGAGCTGCGCGATGGTGGCCTGGGGCGCGTGGCAGCAGGTGGTGGTGGGCATGGGCAGCCGCAGCGTGGTGCTCGGCTACCCGACGGCGCTGCTGCCGCTGCCGGCCTTCCTGTGCACGTCGATCATCGGCGTGATCGCGCTGGTGCAGCTCGTGCGCGGCACGCCGATCGACGTGGGCCACGAGGCGGAGGTCGAATGAGCCCCGGCGTCGTCGGCATCGTCTTCGTCGTCGCCATGCTCGGCTTCATGGGCATCGGCGTGCCGATGGCCTTCGCGCTGGTGCTCACCGGCGCGGCGATGGCGTGGACGCTCGACTTCTGGGACACGCAGCTGCTGGCGCAGAACCTGGTGGCCGGCATCGACAGCTTCCCGCTGCTGGCGGTGCCGTTCTTCATCCTCGCCGGCGAGCTGATGAACGCCGGCGGCATCAGCCGCCGCATCATCGAGATGGCGCGCGCGTGGGTCGGTCACGTGCGCGGCGGCCTCGGCTTCGTGACCATCGGCGCGGCCATCCTGATGGCCAGCATGAGCGGCTCGGCGCTGGCCGACACCGCGGCGCTCGCGACCATCCTGCTGCCGATGATGCGCAGCCACGGCTACCCGATGCACACCTCGGCCGGGCTGATGGCCTCGGGCGGCATCATCGCGCCGATCATTCCGCCGTCGATGCCGTTCGTGATCTACGGCGTCACCACCAACACCTCGATCTCGCAGCTGTTCCTCTCGGGCATCGTGCCGGGGCTCATCATGGGCGCGGGCCTGGTGCTGGCGTGGAAGATCGAGCTGCGCAAGTTCAGCGTGCAGCAGGACCCGCCGATGCCCATGCGCGAGCGGCTGCGCGCGACGGCCAAGGCGTTCTGGGCGCTGCTCATGCCGGTGATCATCATCGGCGGCATGAAGACCGGCGTGTTCACGCCGACCGAAGCCGCCGTCGTGGCCGCGTTCTACGCGATGGCCATCGCGTTCTTCGTGCACCGCGAGCTGACGCTCGGCGAATTCCACGGCGTGCTGGTGCGCGCCGCCAAGACCACCGCGATCGTGATGTTCCTGTGCGCCGGCGCCCAGGTGGCGAGCTACATGGTGACCCTGGCCGACCTGCCGGCCACGCTCACGTCGTGGCTCGGTCCGCTGGTCGAGCACCCGAAGCTGCTGATGGCCGTGATGATGATCGTGCTCGTGCTGATCGGCACTGCGCTCGACCTCACGCCGACGATCCTGATCTTCGCGCCGGTCATGCTGCCGATCGCGCAGAAGGCCGGCATCGACCCCGTGTACTTCGGGCTCATGTTCGTGCTCAACGGCGCGATCGGCCTGATCACGCCGCCCGTGGGCACGGTGCTCAACGTCGTGGCCGGCGTCGGCCGGCTGCGCCTCGACGAGGTGATCAAGGGCGTCAACCCGTTCCTCGCCGTGTACCTGCTCATCCTGGCGATGTTCATCGCCTTCCCCCAGATCGTGACCGCGCCGGTGGCGTGGATGCGCTGATCCCGTTCGACTCTCACCTGAGGAGACCCTCCGCATGAAGACCCTTCGTCGCACCCTGCTGGCCGTGGTGGCCGCCGCCGTCGTGGCACCCGCGTTCGCGCAGGACATCAAGCCGCGCCTCATCCGCTTCGGCTACGGCCTGAACGAGCAGAGCAACCAGGGACGCGCCGTCAAGCTGTTCGCCGAGGAGGTCGAGAAGGCCTTGGGCGGCAAGATGAAGGTGCGCGCCATCGGCGCCGCCGCGCTCGGCCCCGACGTGCAGATGCAGCAGGCGCTCATCGGCGGCGCGCAGGAGATGATGGTCGGCTCGACCGCCACCCTGGTGGGCATCACCAAGGAGATGGCGCTGTGGGACACGCCGTTCCTGTTCAACAACGCGCAGGAGGCCGATGCCATCCTCGACGGCCCGATCGGCCAGAAGGTGATGGACAAGCTGCAGGAGAAAGGGCTCGTCGGTCTCGTGTACTGGGAGAACGGCTTTCGCAACCTCACCAACAGCAAGCGCCCGGTGGCCAAGCTGGAAGACCTCGACGGCATCAAGCTGCGCGTGATGCAGAACCAGGTGTTCCTCGACAGCTTCAAGACCCTGGGCGCCAACGCGGTGCCGCTGCCGTTCCCCGAGCTGTTCCCCGCGCTCGAGACGAAGGCCGTCGACGGCCAGGAGAACCCGTACAACACCATCCTGTCGAGCAAGTTCTACGAGGTGCAGAAGTACCTCACCGTCACCAACCACGTCTACAGCCCGTGGATCGTGCTGGTGAGCAAGAAGTGGTGGGACGGCCTGTCGAAGGACGAGCAGAAGGTGCTGCTCGACGCCGCGAAGAAGAGCCGCGACTTCGAGCGCAAGGACACGCGCGAGGAGGCCGCCAAGGCGCTGGCCGACCTGAAGGCCAAGGGCATGCAGGTCAACGAGCTGCCCGCCGCCGAAGCCAACCGCATGCGCGAGAAGCTCGCCAAGGTCAACGCCGGCATCGCCGACAACATCGGCAAGGACCTGTGGAACGAGACCCAGGCCGCGCTGGCCAAGCTGCGCGGCGGCAAGTGATCGCGTAGGCGCCCGAAGCGCATCGCGCGACGGCCGCTCCGGGGCGACGAGCCTCGGAGCGGCCGTCGTGCTTTCAGCACTCCACGATGTTCACCGCCAGCCCGCCGCGCGCGGTCTCCTTGTACTTGGTCATCATGTCGGCGCCGGTCTCGCGCATGGTCTTGATCACCTTGTCGAGGCTGACGTGGTGGGTGCCGTCGCCGCGCAGCGCCATGCGCGCGGCGTTGAGCGCCTTCACCGCGGCGATGGCGTTGCGCTCGATGCACGGGATCTGCACGAGGCCGCCCACGGGGTCGCAGGTGAGGCCGAGGTGGTGCTCCATGCCGATCTCGGCCGCGTTCTCCACCTGCTCGGGCGTGCCGCCGAGCACCGCGCACAGCGCGCCGGCGGCCATCGAGCAGGCGACGCCGACCTCGCCCTGGCAGCCGACCTCGGCGCCGGAGCTCGACGCGTTCTCCTTGTAGAGGATGGCGATGGCCGCGGCGGTGAGCAGGACGCGGATGGTGCCCTCGTCGTCGGCGCCGGGCACGAAGCGCGCGTAGTAGTGCAGCACCGCGGGCACGATGCCGGCCGCGCCGTTGGTGGGCGCGGTGACCACGCGGCCGCCGGCGGCGTTCTCCTCGTTGACCGCCAGCGCGTACAGGTTCACCCAGTCGATCACCTGCAGCGGGTCGCGCAGCGCGGCCTCGGGGTTGCTCGTGAGCTGGCGGTACAGCGCCGGCGCGCGCCGCCGCACCTTGAAGCCGCCGGGCAGCACGCCCTCGGTGCGGCAGCCGCGGCTCACGCAGTCCTGCATCGTGCGCCAGATCTTCAGCAGGCCCGCGTCGATCTCGGCGTCGCTGCGCCAGTGGCGCTCGTTCGCGCGCATGAGCTGCGCGATCGTGAGTCCGCGCTCGCGGCAGTGGTCGAGCAGCTCGGCGCCGGAGTGGAACGGGTGCGCGAGCACGGTCGTGTCCGGCGCGATGACCTTCTGCTTCGTGCCGTCGGCCGCCACCTCGTCGCTCACCACGAAGCCGCCGCCGACCGAGTAGTACACGCGGTGGGCGAGCTCGGCGCCGGTGTCGTCGAACGCGACGAAGCGCATGCCGTTGGCGTGGAAGGGCAGGCTCTCGCGGCGGTGGAAGACGAGGTCGCGCTTCTCGTCGAACGCGACGCGCTGCGCGCCGCCCAGCGTCACGGCGTGCTCGCGGCGCATCTGCTCCAGCAGGCCGGGGATGGCGTCGACGTCCACCGTGTCGGGCTCGTGGCCGGCCAGCCCGAGCAGCACGGCCTTGTCGCTGCCGTGGCCCTTGCCGGTGGCGCCGAGCGAGCCGTAGAGCTGGCACTGCACGCGCTGCACGCGCGCGAGCGCGCCGTCGTGCCGCAACCGCTCGACGAACATGCGCGCGGCGCGCATCGGCCCCACGGTGTGCGAGCTGCTGGGGCCGATGCCGATCTTGAAGAGGTCGAAGACGGAGACTGCCATGGGGGTGCTACCGGGGTTGCAGGGCGTGGAGGATGAGGCGGGCCGGGTGCGACGCGATGCGGCCACCGCCGCCTGCGGTGTTCATGCCGCCGCGGCCTGCAGCGCCTGCAGCACCTGCGCGAAGCCGGCATGCCGCGCCGCCGCGCGCCGCTCCGTCGCCGGCACGCGCTGCCGCCAGCCGTCGAGCGCGGCGCGCGCGAAGTCGAGTCCCCAGCGGCGCCGCGCGCGGTCGGACTGCGAGGCCAGGCGCCGCAGCCGCGCGGCCATCGACGCGGCGATCTCGTCGACCAGGCCCGCGTTCTCGCCCGCCGCGTCGTCCAGCGACCACAGCGCGCCGTGCGCGTACCAGCGGCCCAGGTTCTCGAGCACGCTGGCCGGCGTGCAGTAGAAGCTGCCGATGCCGATGTACGGGTCGAGCGTGATCACGCGATGCGTGAGCCGGCCGGGCAGGAACAGCGTCTGCCCCGCCTGCACCGTCCACCAGCACGCGCTGCGCAGCTTCGAGAACGCGGCGAGGCTGAAGCGCGCGTGGTCGTGCACCAGGTCGCGCGAGCAGTCCTGCAGGCCGGCCGCGCGGCCCTCGAAGGTGTCCCACGCCAGCCACAGCTTGCGGCCGACGAAGCAGTGGTTGCTGCCGTCGGGGTCGTCGGAGTGCGAGTCGGTGACGTTGCCGCGCGAGCTGACCACCAGGGTCATCATCTCCTGCCGCTGCATGTCGTCGCTGCCCAGCGGCAGCAGGTTGAAGCTCGACAGCGCCGAGGTGTCGATGTCGCGCTCGAGCCGCGTGCCGCGGATGTGCAGGTCGGTCACGCTCACCACCTGCCGTTCGCCCGACCAGCGCCGGACCAGCTCGGCCACCGGCAGCCGGCGCCGCGTGCGGCTCGGTCCGACCTGCGCGCGCACGTACGACTCGTCGCGCGCCGGGTCGCGGAAGGTCTGCTCCAGCAGGCGCACCAGCGCCGGTGCCGTGCCGATGCGCGATGCCCCGGCCACCGGCACGCGCACGCCGCTCAGCAGCGCCGGCCGGCCGCGCGCCGCCGCCTCGAACAGCGCCTCGCGCGACCAGCGCGCCGGCGCGATGCGTCGCGGCGCGAGCGAGCGCCACAGCGCGGGGCTCGCGCGCAGCGCCGGGTCGAACCCGCTCGCGGGCTCCCACACCTCGTGGATGAATGCGTCCGTCATGCTCGACCTCCCTCGTGAAAGAACCGGGGGCCGGATCGGCGCGCGTTCTCATGGCGGCGCTCGCCCGGCCGGTGGATCCAGTGCCTCGACCATCGCCTCGAGCAGCGCCGCCCGCACCGGCGCGCGCATCGTGGACTCCATGTGCGAGCCGCCGTCGACGCGCAGCCAGCGCTTCGGCGCGGCTGCCGCAGCGTACAACGCTTCGCCGTGCGCGAGGGGGATCACGCGGTCGGCGCTGCCGTGGATCACCATCACCGGCACGCGCAGGCCGCGGATCGCCGTGACGGGGTCTGCGTCGGCGCCGGGCAGGGTGGCCAGCAGCGGCGCGGCCAGCGGCCGCAGCAGCCCGGCCGCGTCGCGGGCGATGCCCCGGTAGCTGGCGAAGGCCGAGTCCACCACCAGCAGGCGCACGCCGGCGGGGTCGGCCGCGACCGCGCGGATCGCCGTCGCGCCGCCGAGACTCTGGCCGAACACGACCAGCCGCCCGGGGTCGACCTTCGGGTGCGCGCGCAGCCAGGCCAGCGCGGCGCGCGTGTCGGCGACCACGCCGTCGAGCGTGGGCCTGCCGTCCGAGCGCCCGAAGCCGCGGTAGTCGAACATCAGCACGTCGAAGCCGGCCGCCGGCAGCCACGCCACCAGCGGCAGGTGGTTGCCGATGTTGGCCGCGTTGCCGTGCGCGTGCAGCACCGCGCCGCGCGAGCGGCCCTGAGCCGGCAGGAACCAGCCGTGCAAGGTGCTGCCGTCGGGGCCCGGGATGGCCACGTCCTCGGCGGCGAGCCCGAGTGCGCGCGGCGTGGTGTAGGCGTGGCGGTCGGGATGGAAGAACAGCCCCTCGACGCAGCCGCCGAGGCCGAGCGACAGCGCCAGCAGCGCCGCCTTCAGCGCCGAGGCAGGTTCGTGCGGCGCGGCGGGGCCGCAGGCGAGGTCGCGCGCCATGGCTACAGGAAGCGGTAGCGCTGCGCGTCGAAGCGCCGCGTACGCAGGCGCAGCTCGATCGTCGAGCCGGGCCACAAGGTGGTGATGCGGCCGTCGCGCGTGTGGTACCAGCTGCGGCAGCCGGTGGCCCACACCGTGCGCGGCATGCGCGCGGCCAGCTCGCGGTCGATCGCGAGCATCGCCTCGGGCGAGAGGTCGGCCGCGCGCGCGCGCCTGCGGTCGAGCTGCCCGAGCGCGTCGAGCACGTAGCGCAGCTGCGCCTCGATGACGACCACGATCGAGTTGTGGCCGAGTCCCGCATTGGGGCCGACCAGCATGAACAGGTTCGGGAAGCCGGGCACGGTGCTGCCGAGGTAGGCCCTGGGCCCGTGGCGCCACGCGTCGGCCAGGGTCGCGCCGCCGCGGCCGGCGACGGGGAAGGGCGGCGCGATCTCGGCGGCGTCGAAGCCGGTGGCCAGCACCAGCGCGTCGAGTTCGTGCAGCCGGCCGTCGCGCGTGCGCACGCCGCGCGGCTC
>CAZFET010000069.1:612-2411 GCA_964517545.1 uncultured Burkholderiaceae bacterium | reverse complement strand
CGATGCGCTCGATCGGGTCGGTCACCAGCCGCGCGTTGGGCTGCTGCAGCGCCGGGTAGTAGTCGTCGGCGATCAGGATGCGCTTGCAGCCGATGCGATAGCGCGGCGTCAGCGCGTCGCGCAGCGGGCCGGGCGGCACCTGCCGCTGCAGATGCCGCAGCGCCCACGGCTCCATGCGCCGCAGCAAGGACGGCCAGCGCGTGAAGGCCGGCGCGCGCAGCTCGTAGCGGCAGTAGGTGGCCGCGCGCTGCAGCGCGAGCCACAGCGGCCAGCGCGCGCGGCGGCGGCGCTCGGCGTCGCTCACGGGCGCATCGCCGCGCGGGATGACCCACGGCGCCGAGCGCTGGAACAAGGCGAGCTGCACGCCGCGCGCCACGAGCTGCGGCACGACCTGGATCGCGCTGGCGCCGGTGCCGATCACGCCGACGCGCTGCCCCGGCACGCCGATGCGATCGTCCCAGCGCGCGGTGTGGCACGCGAGGCCGCCGAACCGCTCGAGGCCGTCGATCGCCGGCTGCGACGGCCGGCTCAGTCCGCCGGTCGCGGCCACCACCACGCGCGCGTCGAACGCGACGTGCTGGCCGTCGGACACGCGCTCGGCCTCGACCTGCCAGCGCGCGCGGGCCTCGTCCCAGCGCATGCCGGTCACGCGCGTGCCGAGCCGCAGCTGCGGGCGCAGCCCGTGCGCGTCGACGCAGCGGTTCAGGTAGGCCTCGATCTCGGACTGCCCGGGATAGCGGCGCGTCCAGTGCGGGTTGGGCGCGAACGAGAAGGAGTACAGCACCGACGGAATGTCGCAGGCCGCGCCCGGGTAGCGGTTGGCCCACCAGGTGCCGCCGACCCCCGCGTCCTGCTCGACGACCAGGAAGTCGGGCCGGCCGTGCCGCTGCAACTGCAGCGCCATGCCGATGCCGCCGAAGCCCGCGCCGATTACGAGCACGTCGACACTCGTGGCGGGCGCGTTCATGGCGCAGGTCTCGCCGCGCGGCGGTCAGCGCGCGTGCGCAGGCGAGCAGGCCCGCGCCACGTCGGCGGCGAAGGCGTCCACCGCCTCGGGCGTGGTGTCCCACGCGCACATGAAGCGGCAGCCGCCGCCGGCGATGAACTCGTAGAACTTCCAGCCGCGCGCCTGCAAGGCGTCGATCGCCGGTCGCGGCAGCCGGGCGAAGACGGAGTTGGCCTGCGGCGGGTGCAGGACCTCGAGGCCCGGCACCTCGCGCAGCGCGGCGTGCAGGCGCTGCGCCATCGCGTTGGCGTGGCGCGCGTTGTGCAGCCAGGTGTCGCCTTCGAGCATGCCGACCCACGGCGCCGAGATGAAGCGCATCTTCGACGCGAGCTGGCCGGCCTGCTTCACGCGGTAGGCGAAGTCCTCGGCCAGCGCGCGGTCGAAGAACACCACCGCCTCACCGACCGGCAGGCCGTTCTTGGTGCCGCCGAAGCACAGCACGTCGACGCCGGCGCGCCAGGTGATCTCGCTCGGATGACAACCCAGCGCGGCCACCGCGTTGGCGAAGCGCGCGCCGTCCATGTGCAGCTTGAGGCGGCGGCGCTTGGCGATCGCCGCGATCGCGCGCACCTCCTCGACGGTGTACACGGTGCCCAGCTCCGTGGCCTGCGTGATCGACACCACCTTGGGCTTCGGGTAGTGGATGTCGTCGCGCTTCGTGACCAGCGCCTCCACCGCGTCGGGCGTCAGCTTGCCGAGCTTCGCGGCCGGGCTGTCGGCCTCGGCCAGCAGCAGCTTCGATCCGTTGCTGAAGAACTCGGGGCCGCCGCCCTCGTCGGTCTCGACGTGCGCG
>CAZFET010000069.1:0-602 GCA_964517545.1 uncultured Burkholderiaceae bacterium | reverse complement strand
AGCTCTGGCACAGCGACGCGAGCGCGAGCGAGTTGGCGGCCGTGCCGTTGAACACGAAGTAGACGTCGCAGTCGGTCTGGAACAGCTCGCGGATCATGTCGGTCGAGCGCTGCGTCCAGACGTCGTCGCCGTAGCCGGGCTGGTGGCCCGAGCCGTTGGCCTCGACGAACCAGCGCAGCGCGGCCGGGCAGATGCCGGCGTAGTTGTCGCTGGCGAACTGCTCCTTCACGCCACCGCCTCCAGCTCGGCCAGCGGCACGCACGAGCAGAACAGGTTGCGGTCGCCGTAGACGTTGTCGACGCGCCCCACCGGGCTCCAGTACTTGCGGCGGCGCAGCGCCGGCACGGGGTAGGCCGCCTCCTCGCGCGTGTACGCGTGCGGCCAGTCGGCCTTCAGCAGCGACTCCGCGGTGTGCGGCGCGTTCTTCAGCGGGTTGTCCTCGCGCGGCCACTCGCCGCGCTCGACCTTCGCGATCTCGGCACGGATGGCGATCATCGCGTCGACGAAGCGGTCGAGCTCGACCAGCGGCTCGCTCTCGGTGGGCTCGACCATCAGCGTGCCGGCCACCGGGAAGCTTACCGTCGGCGCGTGGAAGCCGTAGT
>CAZFET010000068.1:12730-13109 GCA_964517545.1 uncultured Burkholderiaceae bacterium | reverse complement strand
AGCTCGACGAGCGCCAGGAGGCGCGCCGCCAGGTGGGCTTCGCCGACCAGATCTTCATCAGCAAGACCGACCTGGTCGACGAGGCCGCGGTCGAGGCGCTGGCCCACCGCATCAAGCACATGAACCCGCGTGCGCCGCAGCGCAAGGTGCACTTCGGCGAGGTGCCGATCGCCGAGGTGTTCGACCTGCGCGGCTTCAACCTCAACGCCAAGCTCGACATCGACCCCGACTTCCTGAAGGACGACGGCCACGGTCATGCCCACGACCACGACCACGACCATGACCACGAGCACGGCGAGCACTGCGACCACCCGCACCATCACCAGCACGACGACGACGTGAAGTCGTTCGTGTTCCGCGCCGAGCGGCCCTTCAACCC
>CAZFET010000068.1:4166-12720 GCA_964517545.1 uncultured Burkholderiaceae bacterium | reverse complement strand
GGCGCGATCGTGCAGGTCTACGGCCCGAAGATGCTGCGCTACAAGGGCGTGCTCAACATGCAGGGCACCGAGCGCAAGGTGGTGTTCCAGGGCGTGCACCAGCTGATGGGCAGCGACCTGGGCCCGAAGTGGGCGCCGGGCGAGAAGAAGAACAGCAAGATGGTGTTCATCGGCATCGATCTGCCGCGTGACATCTTCTTGCAAGGACTGGAGCAGTGTCTGGCCTGAAGCGCAGAATGCGTGCACCGGCTGGCTACAATCCGCCGCGCCCGGAACAGGGGAGGCAGCCCGCCGAGCGCCGGAAACCGCGGCGCCCACGAGCAGCGACGACTGCCAACGCGAGGAGAGCGACGTGACCAAGACAGCGGCCAGGCGCGCAGCGCCGGCACCCGCCGCGAAGGCCCGCAAGGCCGCCGCGCCGGCACGCAAGTCGTCCGCCAAAGTCGCTCCGAAGCCTGCTCTGAAAGCCGCCGCGCGATCCGCCGCGAAGCCCGCTCCCCGACCGGCCGCCAAGACGGCGTCGAAGCCCGTCGCGAAGAGCGCAGCCGGCAAGACCGCCGCCCACAAGGCTCACAAAGCCCCGAAGGCGCCGGCCAGGCCCGCGACCAAGGCGGCGAGCAAGCCCGCCGCCGGTGCCAGCCGAGCGGCGGCGGCCCCCGCCAAGGCCGCCGCCAAGCCGACCCCGCAACCCGCCACCAAGGCAACGCCAAAGCTTCAGCCACCCGTGACCCGTCCCAGCAGTTCCAAGTCCGCCCCCGACGTCAAGGCCGCGCCGGCCAAGCCGGCCGCGAAGTCGTCGTCCCGGGCCGCGCCGGCCGCCGTGTCGTCCACGCCGCGGGCCACCGCAGCCATGGCCGCCGCACCCGAGCCCAACGCGGCGGCGGCCAGCGCCGCTGCGCGCTTCACCGACCGTTTCGCGCCGGCGGCACCGCGCGCCCGCGTGACGCCGGTCGCGCCCGAATCGCCGCGCGTGCCGGTCAAGGCCGACCCGAAGCTGGCCAACGCCTGGAAGACCAAGGCCGGCCACGAGCTGACCGAGGACGAGATCCTCGCGATGCCCGATTCGGAGTACATGAACGACAAGCAGCTCGAGTTCTTCCGCGCCCGCCTGCAGAAGCTGAAGGACGACCTGCTGTCCAACGCCGGCGAGACGACCGAGCACCTGCGCGAGGACACCTCCATCGTCCCCGATCCGGCCGACCGGGCGACCATCGAGGAAGAGCACGCGCTGGAGCTGCGCACGCGCGACCGCGAGCGCAAGCTCTTGAAGAAGATCGCGCAGTCGCTCGCCCGGATCGACTCCGGAGACTATGGCTTTTGCGACGAAACCGGCGAGCCGATCGGCCTCGGCCGTCTGCTGGCGCGCCCGACCGCTACACTGTCCCTGGAGGCGCAGCAGCGCCGCGAGATGAAGCAGAGGATGTTCGGCGACTGAGGCGCCGGCCGTTCCTGCCAGCCAGCCCGTCATGCCGGACGCCAAGGACAGCGAGAGTTTCTTCCGCAAGGTCGTGCGATTCGTGGCCAACCCGGCCACGGACTGGCACGACCTGAACTCGCGGCAGGAGGAGCTGAAGGAAACCGAGCTCGAGAAGTCCGAGCTCAAGGCCATGATCGAGCGCAAGCGGCGCAACGACTTCGTGCGCAAGCGCGAGTTCGACATGCTGCGCAAGGTGCGCCGGGAGGGCCTGTCGAGCGAGCAGCTCGCCGCGCTCGAAGGCAGTTCGCGCATCGACGACTCCGAGTCCAAGCCCGAGAGCGGCGCCAAGGCCGACGGCGCGGTCAAGGCCAAGATCGACGAGATCGAGCAGCAGATGGTCGGCGACGGCGGCTTCTCCGCGTCGGTGCGCCGCATCCCGAACAACTTCTTCGACGCGCCGACGCAGCCGTCGCAACTCTCGACGACCGGCACCGCGCCGGCGGCCTACCGGGCCGCGCCGGCGCCGGCGGTGCCCTCGCCGACCGCGCCGGCAGGGGCCGCGGCGCGCACGCCGCCGCCGTCGGTGAGCGTGCCCACGCTCTCGCTTTCCGCGTCGGCCGACGCGGGCGCGCCGCCGGCGGCCGCCCCGGCGGTCGGGCTGAGCCCGCTGGCCGGCATGAACCTCGGCGTGTCGCCGGAGTTCGCCAACGCCTTCGCCGTCGAGGTCAGCGAGGTCGTCCACGACCCCGAGCTCGACGAGGCGGTGATCGCGTTCGCGAACGCGGACTTCGAAGGCTGCGAGCAGTCGCTGCTGCAGCTCACAGGGGCCAGCGGCCCGCGCGCGCAGCATGCCGAGACCTGGCTGGTGCTGTTCGACCTGTACCGCGCCATCGGCCAGCAGCAGAAGTTCGAGAGCCTCGCGCTCGACTACGCGCAGCAGTTCGGCTGGAGCGCGCCGCAGTGGTTCTCGCTGCCCAAGCTGGTGGCCGAGGCGGCCAGCCAGGAGGCGCGCCCGGCGAAGTCGCGCGTGAGCGGCGACATCGGCTGGGTCTGCCCGGCCGTGGTGGACGCCGACGCGGTGGCGCGGCTGCGCTCGCAGACCCTGCAGATGCCGCTGCCCTGGGTCTTCGACTGGAGCCAGCTGCGCAGCATCGACGCCGAGGCGTGCTCGAAGCTGTCGGAGCTGTTCCGTCACTGGTCGACCGAGGCGCTCGACATGCGCTGGCTGGCCGGCGAGCAGCTGTTCACGGTGCTGGCCGAGGCCGCCCCCACGGGCGCGCGCGACGTCGATCCGGCGTACTGGGTGCTGCGGCTGGACGCGCTGCGCATGGCCAACCGGCCCGACCAGTTCGACGAGGCCGCGATCGACTACTGCGTCACCTACGAGGTCTCGCCGCCGTCGTGGGAACGGGCGCAGTGCAACGTGCGCATCAGCGGCTCGACGGTGTCGACGCAGTCGCCGGCGCTGTCGGTCGTGAGCGACGTGTCGACGAGCTTCGTCGAGTCGACCATGACCGAGGACGCGAGCCCGGTGCGCATGGCCAGCGTCGAGCTGTCGGGCCAGCTGGTCGGCGACATCGGTGCCACGCTCGCCAAGATGAGCGGCGAGCTGGGCGACGCGTCGATCGTCAACGTATCGTGCGCGCGGCTGATCCGCGTGGACTTCATCGCCGCGGGCGACTTGCTCAACTGGGTGCTGTCGCGGCGCGGCGAGAGCCGCACCGTCAGCTTCAACGAGGCGCACCGGCTGGTCGCGCTGTTCTTCGGCGCGATGGGCATCAACGAGCACGCGCGCGTGAAGGTGCGCACGGTCTGAACGCCGGCCCGCACGCGCCGGCCCTGTGCATCGCGTCCGCGCACCCGACGCCCCGGCTTGAAACCCGGCGCCCCCGGCGCCACCTCTGCACGCCATGGACTCCACGACCTACCACGGCACCACCATCGTCAGCGTGCGTCGCGGCCGCGAGGTCGCGCTCGGCGGCGACGGCCAGGTCACGCTCGGCCAGATCGTCGTCAAGCACGGCGCGCGCAAGGTGCGGCGCCTGTACCGCGACCAGGTGCTGGCCGGCTTCGCCGGCGCCACAGCCGACGCGTTCACCCTGTTCGAGCGCTTCGAGGCCAAGCTCGAGAAGCACCAGGGCCACCTCGTGCGCGCGGCGGTCGAGCTGACCAAGGACTGGCGCACCGACCGCGTGCTGCGCCGGCTCGAAGCCATGCTGGCCGTCGCCGACCGCGACACCTCGCTCATCATCACCGGCAACGGCGACGTGCTCGAACCCGAGCACGGGATCATCGCCATCGGCTCGGGCGGCGCGTACGCGCAGGCGGCGGCTCGCGCGCTGCTCGAGCACACGCCGATGAGCGCGCCCGAGATCGTCAAGCGCTCGCTCGAGATCGCCGGCGACCTGTGCATCTACACCAACCAGCAGCACACGATCGAGAGCCTCGAATGAGCGACGGCAACGCGCGTCCCGCCGGCGGCCCGGCCGGCTCCCTCGTCGGGCGTGGCGCCCACATGACCCCGCAGGAGATCGTCTCCGAGCTCGACCGGCACATCGTCGGGCAGTCGGCCGCCAAGCGCGCGGTGGCCATCGCGCTGCGCAACCGCTGGCGCCGCCAGCAGGTCGACGAGAAGCTGCGCGGCGAGATCACGCCGAAGAACATCCTGATGATCGGCCCCACGGGCGTGGGCAAGACCGAGATCGCGCGCCGGCTCGCACGGCTGGCCGACGCGCCGTTCATCAAGGTCGAGGCCACCAAGTTCACCGAGGTCGGCTACGTCGGCAAGGACGTCGACACCATCGTGCGCGACCTCGTCGACATGGCCGTCAAGCAGGCCCGCGAAGCGCAGATGCGCGCGCAGCGCACGCGCGCCGAAGACGCCGCCGAGGAACGCATCCTCGACGCGCTGGTGCCGCCGCCGCGCGAGGCCTTCGGGCTCGGCACCGCGCCGGACAACACCGCGCGCCAGGTCATGCGCAAGCGTTTTTTTTTTAGTGAGACGGCGGCCACCGAGATCGAGATCGACGTCGCGGAGCCGCGCGCGTCGCTCGACATCATGACGCCGCCGGGGATGGAGGAGATGGCCGAGCAGCTGCGCGGCCTGTTCGCCAACGTCGGCGCGGGCCGGCGCCAGAAGCGCAAGCTGCGCATTGCCGACGCGATGAAGCAGCTCGTCGACGAGGAAGCCGCCAAGCTCGTCAACGACGACGAGATCCGCGCGCAGGCGCTGGCCAACGCCGAGCAGAACGGCATCGTGTTCATCGACGAGATCGACAAGGTCGCCGCGCGCGCCGAGCACGGCGGCGCCGACGTGTCGCGCCAGGGCGTGCAGCGCGACCTGCTGCCGCTGGTCGAGGGCACGACGGTGAGCACGAAGTACGGCATGGTCAAGACCGACCACATCCTGTTCATCGCGTCGGGCGCCTTCCACCTCGCCAAGCCGAGCGACCTCATCCCCGAACTGCAAGGCCGCTTCCCGATCCGCGTGGAGCTGCAGTCGCTGTCGGTCGACGACTTCGAGGCCATCCTCACGAGCACGCACGCGAGCCTGGTCAAGCAGTACCAGGCGCTGCTCGCGACCGAGGGCGTCACCCTGCAGATCACGCCCGACGGCATCCGCCGGCTCGCGCAGATCGCGTTCGAGGTGAACGAGCGCACCGAGAACATCGGCGCGCGCCGGCTGTCCACGGTGATGGAGCGGCTGCTCGACGAGGTGAGCTTCGACGCGCCGCGGCTGACCGGGCAGACCGTCACGCTCGACGCGGCCGCCGTCGACGCGCGGCTGGGCGACCTCGCGCGCAACGAGGCCCTCTCGCGCTTCATCCTCTGAGGACGTCCGGCGCACGCGACGCGGCGACTTGACGCGCGTCAAGCGCCGGCCGCCGCGCGCGGCCTAGCGTGAGGCCATGGTCGACGGTACCCCCTTCGGCATCGAGCTGCGCCGCGCGCGGCCCATCCTCGCGAGCCTCGCGCTGCAGCTGGCCGCGGCCGCCGTGCTGCTGGTGCTCTTCGGCTTCGGCTTCTGGTGGCTGGAGCCGACGACGCCGCGCCTGGCCGACGCGTTGTGGCTCGCCTTCGTCACCGCCTCGACCATCGGCTACGGCGACTTCGTGCCCACGACCGCGGCCTCGCGCGCGCTCGCGGTGCCGGTGCTGCTGACCGGCTTCGCGGTGCTGTCGATGGTCACGGCGGCGATCGCCGCGATGTGGGTCGGCTCGCAGGAGCGGCGCATCGAGCGCGAGATCCTGCGCGACCTGCACGCGCAGCTGCGCTCGCTGCGGCAGGAGATCGACGCGTTGCGCGCCGACGTGCGCGCCGGCTCACAGCGCGAGCCGATGTGACGCGATCTGCAGCAGGCCGTCGAAGATCAGCGTGTCGACGGTCTCGAAGCCCAGGTCGGTGATCGGCGCGAGCTTCACCGCCGCGCCGCCGGTCATCAGCAACGCCGGCTCCATGCCCGTGCGCTGCGTCAGCTTGCGGTGCATGCGCTCGATCGCGCCGGCCAGCGCGTTGGCGCCGCCGCTCATCAGCGCGTCGCTCGTGTTGGTGGGAAAGTCGACCACGTCGCCGGTCGGCACGCGCAGGCCGGCGGTGCCCATCTCGAGCGCCTTCAGCATCAGGCCGAAGCCCGGCAGGATGAGGCCGCCGAGGAAGCGGCCGGTCGCGTCGAGCGCGTCGACGGTGACCGCGGTGCCGACCATCACCACCAGCGCGGGCCGCGCCGCGCCGCTGGCCAGCACGCGATGGCGCGCGCCGACCACCGCCACCCAGCGGTCGGCGCCCACCAGCACCGGCTGGCCGGCGCCGTCGGTCACGCTGCACGCCTGGGGACCGGGCACCACCCAGCGCGGCTCGATGTCCCACATCTCGAGCTGCTCCTCGACGCGGCGCTTCACGGCGTCGCCGGCGACCACGCAGCCGAGCATCGAGCTCGGCGGCTGCAACGTCTTCCAGTCGCTCTCGGCGAGCCGGTCGATGGTCTCGAGGAACACCGCCCCGTGCCGCAGCAGCGCCGCGCCGGGCTGCGGCGCGGCGTACTGCGCCCACTTCAGGCGCGTGTTGCCGATGTCGATGGCGAGGAAGGTCATCCGGCACCCGTCACGGTCTACAGCATCGTGAACGAGGTGCTGGTCGGCATCCCGAGCAGATGGCGCACGTGGCGCAAGGTCTGCGCCGCGACGATCATCTTGCGCGGCTTGGCGATGCGCGCCTCCACCTCGTCGAGCAGCTCCTCGATCTCGGCGCGGCTGCCGGCGCGGCGCAGCTTGATCAGCAGCAGCTGGCCGGCCACCGGCGCCTCGGCGCGCACGGCGCGGATCAGGATCTCGCGCGCCTCCTCGAGCGGCCGGTCCACGGCCGGCGGCGGCGCGGTCGGGTCGAGCTTGCCGAAGTCACTGAGCTGCGAGTCGGGCAGCAGCGAGCGCACCGGCGGCAGCAGCGAGTCGTTCAGCTCCGGCAGGGTCGACGGACGGGTGTCGGGCGGCCGCCGCGACGTGAGCGGCGCGGGCCGCGAACGCACGCCAGCGGCGGCGTCCGGCTCGATCGGCAGGTCGATGTGGGCCGTGTCGGGCGCGTCCTCGCCGGGGGCCGCAGGCTCGGTCGGCGCCGCGGACTGCGCGACGTCGGCCGCCGTCGCGTCCGCCGCCAGGTCCGCCGCAAGGCCCGCCGCAAGGTCGGTCGACTTCGGCGCCGCAGCCGGCTCGACGAGCGCCGGCGCGGACTCGACCGCCGCCGCCGGCACCACGATCAGGCCCCGCTCGGCGAGGTCGTGGAAATACGACTCGGCGACGCCGGCCGCGGCGGCGAGCGCCACGACCTCCTGCACGCTGCGCTTGCCGTCGACCAGCAGCAGCACCGTGCGATGCCGCTGGCTCAGCCGGCGGGTGCGCCGGGCCAGTTCGTCCAGGCCCTCGGGTGTCTTGGTGGGGATCGCGCCCCTGTCCATCGCCATTCGCGCCGCGTCCGGCGCGCCTTCCGTTCCCAACCGCGGGGATCGTAACGGCAAAGCCCCGGCCGCGACTACGCCGCGCAGGGTCCGGCCCGATTGCGCTGCGACAAACCAGCCACGGAAACTGGCATGATCGCGATTGACGTTAACGTAAACGTCAACTCGAAGCGCCGACCGCTCCCCGGCCGACCGCAGGGTCGCCGGGCGCGCGGCGCGCACCGTGCCGTCGTCCACCTTCCATCCGCCGCGCCATGACCGACCTGTCCGCCGAATACAAGGCCCTCGCCGAGTACCGCCCGACGCACAAGGTGCGCTTCGTCACCGCCGCCAGCCTGTTCGACGGGCACGACGCGTCGATCAACATCATGCGGCGCATCCTCATGGGCATGGGCGTCGAGGTCATTCACCTCGGGCACAACCGCTCGGTCGACGAGGTGGTCACCGCCGCGCTGCAGGAAGACGCGCAGGGCATCGCGGTCAGCTCGTACCAGGGTGGCCACGTCGAGTACTTCAAGTACATGGTCGAGCTGCTGCGCGCGCGCGGCGGCGACGACGTGCAGGTCTTCGGCGGCGGCGGCGGCGTGATCGTGCCGGCCGAGATCCGCGACCTGGCCGCGCACGGCGTGCGCATCTACAGCCCCGAGGACGGCCAGCGCATGGGGCTGGCCGGCATGATCGGCGAGATGGTGATGCGCTGCGACCGCGACCTCGCGGCCGGCGGCGGCGACGAAGACCCCGGTGCTCGGCATCACCGGCACCGGCGGCGCGGGCAAGTCCAGCCTCACCGACGAACTGATCCGCCGCCTGCGGCTGGACCAGGACGACGCGCTGCGCATCGCGGTGATCTCGATCGACCCTTCGCGCCGCAAGAGCGGCGGCGCGCTGCTGGGCGACCGCATCCGCATGAACGCGATCGGGCCGTGGCGGCAGGGGCCGCGCCCGCCTGCCGCGGCGCCGCAAGGGCAGGCGGCCCCGCTGGAAGCAGGCGACGCCCGCGACGCGGCAAGCGCGGGGGCGCAACGTGTCTACATGCGCTCTCTCGCCACGCGCGAAGCCGGCAGCGAGATCTCGGCCGCGCTGCCCGACGTGATCGCGGCGTGCAAGTGCGCCGGCTTCGACCTCGTGATCGTCGAGACCTCGGGCATCGGCCAGGGCGACGCGGCCATCGTGCCGCACGTCGACGTGCC
>CAZFET010000068.1:0-4156 GCA_964517545.1 uncultured Burkholderiaceae bacterium | reverse complement strand
GACCGGAAGGGCGCGGCCGACGCGCTGCGCGACGTGGCCAAGCAGGTGCAGCGCAACCGCGAGGCCTTCGGCCGCAAGCCCGAGCAGATGCCGGTGTTCGGCACCATGGCCAGCCGCTTCAACGACGACGGCGTCACCGCGCTGTACCAGGCGCTCGCCGCGCGGCTGGCCGAGCTGGGCCTGCCGCTGAAGCCGGGCCGCCTGCCGCGGGTGAACACGCGGCACAGCACGCACCAGACGCCGATCGTGCCGCCGGCGCGCGTGCGCTACCTGGCGGAGATCGCCGACACCGTGCGCGGCTACAAGAAGCGGGTGCGCGAACAGGCCGGGCTGGCGCGCGAGGTGCAGCAGCTGCGCGCGGCAGCGCGCATGCTCGACGCGGCCAAGCCCGACAAGCCCAAGGCGTCGAAGGCGGCGCTGGACCTCGCCGCCGAGCGCGAGGCGCGGCTGGAGCCGGCGGCGCGCAAGCTGCTGGCGATGTGGCCCGACATGCGCCGCGCCTACGCGGGCGACGAGTACGTGGTGAAGATCCGCGACAAGGAGATCCGCACCGCGCTCACGCACACCACCTTGTCGGGCACCAAGATCCGCAAGGTCGTGCTGCCGCAGTACGAGGACCACGGCGAGCTGCTGAAGTGGCTGATGCTGGAGAACGTGCCGGGCTCGTTCCCGTACACGGCCGGCGTGTTCGCGTTCAAGCGCGAGAACGAGGACCCCACGCGCATGTTCGCCGGCGAAGGCGACGCCTTCCGCACCAACCGGCGGTTCAAGCTGCTGTCCGAGGGCATGCCGGCCAAGCGCCTGTCGACCGCGTTCGACTCCGTCACGCTGTACGGCCACGACCCGGACCGCCGGCCCGACATCTACGGCAAGGTGGGCAACTCCGGGGTGAGCATCGCCACCCTGGACGACATGAAGGTGCTGTACTCGGGCTTCGACCTGTGCAGCCCGAGCACCAGCGTGTCGATGACGATCAACGGCCCGGCGCCGACGATCCTGGCGATGTTCATGAACACCGCCATCGACCAGCAGCTCGACCGCTTCCGCGCCGACAACGGCCGCGAGCCGACCGAGGACGAGGCGCAGAAGATCCGCGCCTGGGTGCTCGCCAACGTGCGCGGCACCGTGCAGGCCGACATCCTGAAGGAGGACCAGGGCCAGAACACCTGCATCTTCTCCACCGAGTTCAGCCTCAAGGTGATGGGCGATATCCAGGAGTACTTCGTCCACCACGACGTGCGCAACTTCTACTCGGTGAGCATCTCCGGCTACCACATCGCCGAGGCCGGCGCCAACCCGATCAGCCAGCTCGCCTTCACGCTGAGCAACGGCTTCACCTTCGTCGAGGCGTATCTCGCGCGCGGCATGCACATCGACGACTTCGCGCCCAACCTGAGCTTCTTCTTCAGCAACGGCATGGACCCGGAGTACAGCGTGCTCGGCCGCGTGGCGCGGCGCATCTGGGCGGTGGCGATGAAGGAGAAGTACGGCGCCAACGAGCGCAGCCAGAAGCTCAAGTACCACATCCAGACCTCGGGCCGCTCGCTGCACGCGCAGGAAATGGATTTCAACGACATCCGCACCACGCTGCAGGCGCTGATCGCGATCTACGACAACTGCAACTCGCTGCACACCAACGCCTACGACGAGGCGATCACCACGCCCACCGAGGAGAGCGTGCGCCGCGCGATGGCGATCCAGCTCATCATCAACCGCGAGTGGGGCCTGGCGAAGAACGAGAACCCGAACCAGGGCGCCTTCATCATCGACGAGCTGACCGACCTCGTCGAGGAGGCGGTGCTCGCCGAGTTCGAGCGCATCAGCGAGCGCGGCGGCGTGCTCGGCGCGATGGAGACCGGCTACCAGCGCGGGCGCATCCAGGAGGAGAGCCTGCACTACGAGATGCTCAAGCACACCGGCGAGTACCCGATCATCGGCGTGAACACCTTCCGCAATCCGCACGGCGACCCGGTGCCCGAGCACATCGAGCTCGCGCGCAGCACCGAGGAGGAGAAGCAGTCGCAGCTGCAGCGCCTGGCCGACTTCCACGCGCGCCACGCGCACGAGGCGCCGGCGATGCTGCGCCGTCTGCAGCAGGCGGTGATCGACCACCGCAACGTGTTCGAGGTGCTGATGGACGCGGTGCGCTGCTGCTCGCTCGGCCAGATCACGAGCGCGCTGTTCGAGGTGGGCGGGCAGTACCGCCGCAGCATGTGAGGCCGCGGCGATGGACGCGCCCGACCTCGTCACCTACCGCGGCACGGTCTACCCGTGGCACTGCGACCACGTGGGCCACATGAACGCCATGTGGTACGTGGGCAAGTTCGCCGAGGCGACGTGGCACCTGCTCGCGCGCCTGGGCCTCACGTCGGCCTACCTGCGCGAGCAGCGGCGCGGCATGGTCGCCGTCGACCAGCATCTGCAGTACCGCCGCGAGCTGCTGGCCGGCGACGTGCTGACGGTGCGCTCGCAGGTGCTCGAGCTGCACGCGCGCAAGATCCGTTTCCGCCACCGGATGTTCGCCGGCGACGACGCCGACGCCGCGGCCGTCACCACCTTGGTCGGCGTGCACATCGACGCCGACTCGCGCAAGGCCTGCCCGTTCCCCGAGTCGGTGTTCGAGCGGGCGCGGGACTGGGTCGTCGCGGCCGAGAGCGCGGGCGAGAGCGCGGGCTGACGCACCGGCGCGAGGCCGCCCGAGCGCACCCCTGCGCCGCGCGCCGAGCAACCCCGCGGCGCCGACGGCCGCACCCGGCTGCCTACACTGCCGGCTTCCCCACCGCCGCACCGCCCGCCCATGGACTCCCTCTCCCAGCTCGCCCTCGGCGCGGCCGTCGGCGTCGCGGTCATGGGCCGGCGCACCGCGCCGTGGAAGGCGGCGCTGTGGGGCGGCGTGTGCGGCACGCTGCCCGACCTCGACGTGGTGATCGACCACGGCGACGCGATCCGCAACATGACGATGCACCGCGCGGAGACGCACTCGCTGTTCTGGCTCACGCTCGTCTCGCCGCTGCTCGCGTGGCTCGCCGCCCGGCTCCACGGCGAGCCGGACCGCCTGCGGCGCTGGTGGCTCGCGCTGTGGCTCGCGCTCGTGACGCATCCGCTGCTGGACGTCATGACGGTGTACGGCACGCAGATCCTGCTGCCCTTCACCGACCGGCCGTTCGGCGTGGGCAGCCTGTTCATCATCGACCCGCTGTACACCCTGCCGCTGCTGGTCGGCGTGGTCGCGGCGCTCGCGACGCGCGAGCCGGCGCGCGGGCTGCGCTGGAACGCCGCCGGCCTCGTGCTCAGCACCGCCTACGTCGGCTGGAGCTTCGCCGCGCAGCAGCACGTCACGTCGCTCGCCGCCGAGTCCCTGCGCGCGCAGGGCCTGCAGGTGCAGCGCCTGCTCGTGACGCCGGCGCCGTTCAACACCTTGCTGTGGCGCGTGGTCGCGATCACGCCGGACGGCCACTACCACGAGGGCTTCCGCTCGCTGCTCGACGGCGACCGTCCCGTGACGATGGACCGCTTCGCGCGCGGCGAGCCGCTGTACGCCGAGCTGCGCGGCCACTGGCACGTCGAGCGCATCGCGTGGTTCAGCCGCGGCTTCTTCTCGCTGCGCGAGGAGGCCGTGCGCATCGTCGTCACCGACCTGCGCATGGGCCAGGAGCCGAACTACATCTTCGCGTTCGCCGTGGCCGAGCGCGGCAGCGCGGCGCGTCCGCTGGCCGAGCCCGAACACGTCGGCCGCCGGCCCGACTTCGGCCGCGCGATCGCGTGGCTCGGTCCGCGCATGCTCGGCCAGCCGCTGCCGCCGCCGCGCTGAGCCGGGGCCGCGCGCGGCTCAGCGCGCGAGCGCCCAGCGAGGGCGCACGGGCCCACCCCCGCCGCGGCGGCGTCGTGCCGCGCGCGGCCCTCGTCGCGCAGCTTGAGCAGGTGCGCCTTCAGCGAGCGCGTGGCCACGCCGTGCATGCGCGCCGGCACGTCGTCGTACACCTGCACGAGCAGCTGCTCGACGGTGGCCGGCCCGAGGTCGCGCAGCGCGTCGAGCACCTTCGCCTCGCGCTTGAGCCGGTGCTCGACGATCCACTGCAGCGCGCGCCGCGGCTCGGCCATCAGGAAGCCGTGGCCCGGCGCCAGCCATTGCAGCGCGTCGGCCTCGTCGCGCAGC
>CAZFET010000067.1:970-13164 GCA_964517545.1 uncultured Burkholderiaceae bacterium | reverse complement strand
TCGCCCGCGGTGCGAGCTCGAGCGCGCGCCCGCCCGAGCGCGAGCCGCGGGGTCACACCGTGGAGTGTCTCGCAGAGGTCGAGGAGGTTCTCTTCGAGCGGGATCCCCGCATCGGCCGCGACCGATCCGGGCCTGGTCATCAACTGGAACCCCTTCACCGAGACCTGGCGCAACCTGAAGCTCGCGCACGGCAACGTGGTCGTGTTCCGATCGCTGCTCGGCATCTCGTGGATGTGGTTCTTCGGCGCGGTGTTCCTGTCGCAGTTCCCGTCGTTCGCGAAGGACGTGCTGGGCGGCAACGAGCAGGTCGCCTCCTTGCTGCTGGTCGTCTTCTCGGTAGGCATCGGCATCGGCTCGCTGCTGTGCGAGTCGCTGTCGCGCCGGCACGTCGAGATCGGCCTGGTGCCGCTCGGCGCGATCGGCATGAGCGTGTTCGCGCTCGACCTGTATCTCGCCTCGCGCGGCTTCGTGCCGCCGCGCACGGCCGGCGTCGCGGCCTTCGTGGCGACACCCGGCGCCTGGCGGGTGCTGGCCGACCTGCTGCTGCTGTCGCTCGCGGCCGGCCTGTACAGCGTGCCGATGTACGCGCTGATCCAGCTGCGCGCCACGCCCACGCACCGCGCGCGCATCATCGCGGCCAACAACATCCTCAACGCGCTGTTCATGATCGCCAGCGCGCTGGTGGCGGGCCTGCTGCTCAAGCTCGGCCTCACGATCCCCGAGGTGTTCCTCGCCACGGCGCTGCTCAACGCGGTGGTGGCCTTCTACATCTTCATGCTGGTGCCCGAGTACCTGCTGCGCTTCGTGGCCTTCGTCGCGTCGCGCTGCATCTACCGCTTCCGCGTGCGCGGCGACGAGCACATCCCGGCCGAGGGTCCGGCCATCGTGGTGGCCAACCACGTGAGCTTCGTCGACGCGATCTTGCTGATGGCGGCGAGCCCGCGGCCGATCCGCTTCGTGATGGACCACAGGATCTTCGCGGTGCCGGTGCTCGGCTGGCTGTTCCGGCTGGCCAAGGCCATCCCGATCGCGCCGGAGAAGGTCGACGCGAAGGTCTACCGCGAGGCCTTCGAGGCGGCCGACCGCGTGCTGGCCGACGGCGGCCTGCTCGGCATCTTCCCGGAAGGCGCGATCACGCGCGACGGCGCGCTGCAGCCGTTCAAGGGCGGCGTGATGAAGATCCTCGAGCGTCGCCCGGTGCCGGTGGTGCCGGTGGCGCTGCAGAACCTGTGGGGCTCGTTCTTCTCGCGCGTCGAGGACGGCGAGGCCATGGTGCGGCCGTTCCGCCGCGGCCTGTTCAGCCGGGTCGGGCTGGTGGCGGGCGACGCGGTGGCGCCGGCGCAGGTCACGCCCGAGGGCCTGCGCGAGCGCGTGTCGCGCCTGCTGGCGGCCTGAACCTCCGCGGGGCGCGGCGGCGGCGCCGCGTCACACGCCGCGCGCGCGCTCGGCCTCGAAGCGCGCGCGCCACGCGTCGACCGTGCCCGCGTCGAGCGCGTCGCGCACCTCGCGCATGAGGTTCAGGTAGTAGTGCAGGTTGTGGATCGTCGCCAGCATCGGCGCGAGCATCTCGCCGCAGCGCTCGAGGTGGTGCAGGTACGCGCGGCTGAAGCCCGACGCGCAGGCGTGGCAGGTGCAGCTCTCGTCGATCGGACGCTCGTCCTCGCGGAAGCGCGCGTTGCGCAGCTTCAGGTCGCCGAAGCGCGTGAACAGGTGCGCGTTGCGCGCGTTGCGCGTGGGCATGACGCAGTCGAACAGGTCCACGCCGTTGGCGACGCCGTCGACCAGGTCCTCCGGCGTGCCCACGCCCATCAGGTAGCGCGGCTTGCCGGCCGGCAGCCGGTGCGGCGTGTGCGCGACGATGCGGCGCATCTCGTCCTTCGGCTCGCCCACGCTCACGCCGCCGATCGCGTAGCCGGGCAGGTCCATCGCCACCAGCGCGTCCAGCGAGTGCTCGCGCAGCGGCTCGTACATGCCGCCCTGCACGATGCCGAAGAGCGCGTTGCGGTTGCCCAGCCGCTCGAACTCGGCCTTGCAGCGCGCGGCCCAGCGCAGGCTCAGCTCCATCGACGCGCGTGCCTCGGCCTCGGTGGTCACGTGGCCCTTCGTCTCGTACGGCGTGCACTCGTCGAACTGCATCACGACGTCGGAGTCGAGCACGGTCTGGATCTGCATCGACACCTCGGGCGTGAGGAACAGCCGGTCGCCGTTGACCGGCGAGGCGAAGCGCACGCCCTCCTCCGAGATCGTGCGCATGTCGCCGAGCGACCAGACCTGGAAGCCGCCCGAATCGGTGAGGATGGGCCGCGGCCAGCGCTCGAAGCGGTGCAGACCGCCGAAGCGGCGCAGCACGTCGAGTCCCGGCCGCATCCACAGGTGGAAGGTGTTGCCGAGGATGATCTGCGCGCCCATCGCGTCGAGGTCGCGCGGCAGCACGCCCTTGACGCTGCCGTAGGTGCCCACCGGCATGAAGATCGGCGTCTCGACGACGCCGTGGTTCAGGGTCAGACGCCCGCGGCGCGCGCGGCCGTGGGTGGCGAGCAGTTCGAAGCGCAGCATCGCGCGATTGTCTCCGTCCGACGGTGTGCGATCGGTCCGTCGATCAGTCCGTCGCCGCGCGCGCCAGCAGCATCGCGTCGCCGTAGCTGAAGAAGCGGTAGCGCTCGCGCACCGCGTGCGCGTCCAGCGCCATCACGCGCGGGTGGCCGGCGAAGGCGGCCACCAGCATCATCAGGGTGCTGCGCGGCAGGTGGAAGTTGGTGACGAGCCGGTCGACCACGCGGAACTCGAAGCCGGGCGTGATGAAGACGTCGGTCTCGGCGGCGCCGGCGACGAGCGCGCCGTCGGCCGACCCGCGCGCGGCCGATTCCAGCGCGCGCAACGTGGTCGTGCCCACCGCCACCACGCGGCCGCCCGCGGCGCGCGCGCGCGCCACCGCGTCGGCCGTCGCCGGCGGGACCTCGAACCACTCGCTGTGCATGCGGTGCTGCGCGAGGTCTTCCACGCGCACCGGCTGGAAGGTGCCGGCGCCGACGTGCAGGGTCAGGTTCGCGAGCGCGACGCCGCGCGCGCGCAGCGCGTCGAGCAGCGGCTCGTCGAAGTGCAGCGCGGCCGTCGGCGCGGCCACCGCGCCCGGCCGCGCGGCGAACACGGTCTGGTAGCGGCGCTCGTCGTCGGCGTCGTCGGCGTGCTCGATGTACGGCGGCAGCGGCACGTGGCCGTGACGCTGCAGCAGCGCGAACGGGTCGTCGGGAAAGCGCAGGTGGAAGAGCGACTCTTCGGGCCCGCAGCGCGCGAGCACCTCGGCGTCGAACGCGTCGGCGAAGCGCACCACGCCGCCGCGCTTCGGCGACTTGCTCGCGCGCAGGTGCGCCCACACCTCGTGGCGGCCCGGCAGCACGCGCTCGACCAGCGCCTCCACCCGGCCGCCGCCGGGCTGCTTGACGCCGTGCAGCCGCGCCTTGATGACGCGCGTGTCGTTGAAGACGAGCAGGTCGCCCGGCGCCAGCAGCGCCGGCAGCTCGCGGAACACGCGATCGACCGGCGCGTCGCCGGTGCCGTCGAGCAGGCGCGACGCGCTGCGCTCGGCGGCCGGATGCTGCGCGATCAGCTCGGGCGGCAGCGTGAAGTCGAAGTCGCTCGTGGTGTAGCGGCGGGTCATCGGGGGGCAGGGTCGGGCGCAGGGTCGGAGCCGCGAGCGCGCCGCGGCAGGCGGGTCGGTGCGGCGCGGGCAGAATTGTTCCATGCCCGCTCCCGCCGCCGACCCGCGCGCCGCCGCGACGAAGGAGAAGTCCGCGCCGCAGCGCGCGATGGAGCGGCTGGGGCTGGTGCGCGACATCGACCTCGCGCTGCACCTGCCGCTGCGCTACGAGGACGAGACGCGGCTCGTGCGCATCGCCGACGCGCGCGAAGGCGAGACGGCGCAGGTCGAGGGCACGGTGCGCGACGCGCGCGTGGAGTTCCGCCCGCGGCGGCAGCTCGTCGTGCGCATCGCCGACGACAGCGACGAGCTGGTGCTGCGCTTCCTGCACTTCTACCCGTCGCACCAGAAGACCCTGCGCGAAGGCGCGCGCGTGCGCGTGCGCGGCGAGCTGCGCGGCGGCTTTCTCGGCCGCGAGATGGTGCACCCCGCGTTCAAGGCCGTGGCCGAGGGGGCGCCGCTCGCCGCCGCGCTGACGCCGGTGTATCCGGCCAGCGCGCAGCTGCCGCAGGCCTATCTGCGCAAGGCGATCGCCTCGGCGCTGCCGCGCGCGCCGCTGGCCGAGGTGCTGCCGCCCGACGCGCTGCCGGCCGGGCTGCCGAGCCTGCGCGAGGCGCTCACCTTGCTGCACCATCCGCCGCCCGACGTGAGCCTCGCTGCGCTGGAGGACCACAGCCACCCGGCGTGGCAGCGGCTGAAGTTCGAGGAGCTGCTCGCGCAGCAGCTGTCGCAGCTCGAGGCGCGGCGCGAGCGCGCGCGGCTGCACGCGCCCGCGCTCGCGGCGCGGCGCGGCGGCCTGCACGAGCAGCTGCTCGCGCAGCTGCCCTTCGCGCTCACGCGCGCGCAGCACCGCGTGGCCGACGAGATCGCGCGCGACCTCGCGCAGGACCGTCCGATGCACCGCCTGCTGCAAGGCGACGTGGGCTCGGGCAAGACGGTGGTCGCGGCGCTCGCCGCCGCGGTGGCCATCGACTCGGGCTGGCAGTGCGCGCTGATGGCGCCCACCGAGATCCTGGCCGAGCAGCACTTCCGCAAGCTCGTGGGCTGGCTCGAGCCGCTGCGTGTGCAGGTCGCCTGGCTCACCGGCAGCCGCAAGGGCCGCGCGCGCCGCGCGATGCTCGATCGCGCGGCCTCGGGCGAGGCGGGGCTGGTGGTCGGCACGCACGCGGTGATCCAGGACGACGTGCGCTTCGCGCGGCTCGGGCTGGCCATCGTCGACGAGCAGCACCGCTTCGGCGTGCGCCAGCGCCTCGAGCTGCGCCGCAAGCTCGCGCACGACGGCCTCGAGCCGCACCTGCTGATGATGAGCGCCACGCCGATCCCGCGCACCCTGGCGATGAGCTACTTCGCCGACCTCGAGGTGAGCACGCTCGACGAGCTGCCGCCCGGGCGCACGCCGGTGCTGACCAAGGTGTTCTCCGAGGAGCGGCGCGACCAGGTGATCGCGCGCATCCGCGACGAGGTCGAGCGCGGCCGGCAGGTGTACTGGGTGTGCCCGCTGGTCGAGGAGTCGGAGGCGCTCGACCTGAAGAACGCCACCGAGACGCACCGCCAGCTCGGCGAGGCGCTGCCCGGCCGCAGGGTCGGGCTGCTGCACGGGCGCATGCCGGCGGCCGAGAAGGCCGCGGTGATGTCGCTGTTCGCAGGCGGCCAGATGCAGGTGCTGGTGGCCACCACGGTCATCGAGGTCGGCGTCGACGTGCCCAACGCGAGCCTGATGGTCATCGAGCACGCCGAGCGCTTCGGGCTCGCGCAGCTGCACCAGCTGCGCGGCCGCGTCGGCCGCGGCGCCACCGCGAGCGTGTGCGTGCTGCTGTACGCGCCGCCGCTGTCGGCCACGGCGAAGGCGCGGCTGCGCACCATGGCCGAGACCCACGACGGCTTCGTGATCGCGCAGCGCGACCTCGAGATCCGCGGGCCCGGCGAGTTCATGGGGGCGCGGCAGTCCGGCGCCCCGCTGCTGCGCTTCGCCGACCTGGCCGAGGACTCCGCGCTGCTGCAGCACGCGCGCCGTGCCGCCCTGCGCCTGATCGAGCGCCATCCCGACGCCGCCGCCCGCCACGTCGAGCGCTGGCTGGGCGGCCGCGCGGAGTACCTGAAGGCCTGAACACCCGCGCCGGCGGCCTCGCACGGCCGCAGCTTCCGGATTGGACGGCGCTAGTCTCCGCTTCGGCCAGACCCCCGCCGCCCGCGCAGGCACCATGACGACCGCCCCCTTTCCGCGCCATGTCGTCCGCCGCATCGGGGCAGCGCTGGCCGACACGCCGGTCGTCGTGATCAACGGGCCGCGCCAGAGCGGCAAGACCACGCTGGCCCGGCAGCTCGCGACGCCGGAGCGTCCCTATCTGACGCTCGACGACGACACCGTCCGGCAGTCGGCTCTCGCGGATCCGGCCCTCTTCCTGCGCGGCCTCGGCGGCGCCGTGGTCGACGAGGTGCAACGCGCACCCGGCCTGCTGCTCGCGCTCAAGCAGGCGGTCGACCGGCGCCGCGAACCCGGGCGTTTCGTGCTGACCGGCTCGGCCGACATCCTGTCGGTGCCGCGCATCGCCGACAGCCTGGCCGGCCGCATGGAGGTGATCACGCTGCTGCCGCTGTCGGCGGCAGAGGTCCGGGGCTACGAGCCGACCTTCTTGTCACGCGTGTTCGACGGCGAGGTGCCGCCGCCGGCGCCGGCGCTCACGGGCGCCGCACTGCAGGAGATCGTGCTCGCCGGCGGCTAACGTGCGAGACATCACCGAGGTCGGCCGGCTCGATCAGATGCCCAGGCTCCTGCGCGCCGCCGCCGCGCAGGCCGCCCAACTCACCAACTTCGCCGCGCTGGCCGCGTCGCTGCGCATCGACGAGAAGACCCGCGACGCTATCTCGGCGTGTTCGGGCAACTGTTCCTGCTGCGGCTCGTCGAACCCTGGCACCGCAACGAGCTGAGCCGGCTGGTCAAGACGCCGAAGCTGCACTTCCTCGACTCCGGCCTGCTCGCCACCTTGCGCGGCATCGGCGCGCGGCGGCTGACCCGCGATCGAACGCCGTACGGCCCGCTGCTGCAGACGTGGGTGCATGCCGAGCTGCTCAAGCAGATCACATGGCGTGCCGAGCCGGTGCGGGTGATGCACATGCGCACCAAGGACAAGGTCGAGGTCGATCTCGTGATCGAGCGCGACGACGGCGACGTGGTCGGGATCGAGGTCAAGGCCGCCGCGACCGTGACGCCCGATGACTTCCGGGGTCTGCGGCAGCTCGCCGCCGCCTGCGGGGCGTCGCTGCGCATCGGTCTGGTGCTGTACGACGGCGAGGCGGCCGTGCCGTTCGGCGAGCGTCTGTGGGCGGTGCCGCTGGGCTGCCTGCTCGGCTGACCGGGCCCCGCACCCTCGGCAGAATGTGCAGCCATGACCCTCACCGAACTGCGCTGCATCGTTGCCGTCGCCCGCGGAGGGCGAAAGAGGGGCCCCGCCGCAGGCGGGGATCGCAGCCCGCAGCGGGCGGCAGGCGACGGCGACGCAGCGGACCACCACGCATCCACACGATGACCCTCACCGAACTGCGCTACATCGTTGCCGTCGCCCGCGAGAAGCACTTCGGCCGCGCGGCCGAGGCCTGCTTCGTGTCGCAGCCGACCCTGTCGGTGGCGATCAAGAAGCTCGAGGAGGAGCTGGACGTCAAGCTGTTCGAGCGCGGCGGCGCGGAGGTCACGGTCACGCCGCTGGGCGAGGAGATCGTGCGGCAGGCGCAGGCGGTCATCGAGCAGGCGCAGGCCATCAAGGAGATCGCCAAGCGCGGCAAGGACCCGCTGTCCGGTCCGCTGCGCCTGGGCATCATCTACACGATCGGCCCGTACCTGCTGCCCGAGCTGGTGAAGCACGCGATCGCGAACACGCCGCAGATGCCGCTGATGCTGCAGGAGAACTTCACCGTCAAGCTGCTGGAGATGCTGCGCACCGGCGAGCTCGACTGCGCGATCATGGCCGAGCCCTTCCCCGACACCGGGCTCGCGATCGCGCCGCTGTACGACGAGCCGTTCATGATCGCGATGCCGAAGATGCACCCGCTGGCCAAGCGCAAGCGCATCAGCGCCGAGGAGCTCAAGCGCGAGACCATGCTGCTGCTGGGCACCGGCCACTGCTTCCGCGACCACGTGCTCGAGGTGTGCCCGGAGTTCGCGCGCTTCTCGACCGACGGCGAAGGCATCCGCAAGAGCTTCGAGGGCTCGTCGCTCGAGACCATCAAGCACATGGTCGCCTCGGGCATGGGCATCACCGTGGTGCCGCAGCTGTCGGTGCCGCGCGAGCCGCAGCCGCTGGTGAAGTACGTCCCGTTCGACAAGCCCGTGCCCACGCGCCGCGTGGTGCTCGCGTGGCGGCGCACCTTCACGCGCTACGAAGCGATCGCGGCGCTGCGCAACGCGGTGTACGCCTGCGAACTGCCGGGCGTGAAGCGGCTGACCGACTGACCCGGACCCGGACCCGTCGCGGCGCCGACGGTCGCGCCTATCGACACGTTTCGGACACTCAATTGGTCTTCGCCGCGCGCAGAACCTAATCTCTGCGACGCCGGTCACACCGGTGGCCGAGCAGTTCGGCGCAACGTCCCACGGCAGGAGAGTCCCGATGTCACGCGAAGCACAGTGCCCGTTCAACCACGCCGCCGGCGGCGGCACCACGAACCGCGACTGGTGGCCGCAGCAGCTGCGCCTCGAGCTGCTGGCGCAGCACTCGAGCAAGTCCGATCCGCTCGGCCCGGACTTCGACTACGCCGCCGAGTTCGCCAAGCTCGACTACTTCGCGCTGAAGAAGGACCTGCTGGCGCTGATGACCGACTCGCAGGACTGGTGGCCGGCCGACTTCGGCCACTACGGCCCGCAGTTCATCCGCATGGCCTGGCACGCCGCCGGCACCTACCGCACCGCCGACGGCCGCGGCGGCGGCGGGCGCGGGCAGCAGCGCTTCGCGCCGCTCAACAGCTGGCCCGACAACGTCAACATCGACAAGTCGCGCCGCCTGCTGTGGCCGATCAAGCAGAAGTACGGCCAGAAGATCAGCTGGGCCGACCTGATGATCCTGGCCGGCAACGTGGCGCTGGAGTCGATGGGGTTCCGCACCGCGGGCTTCGGCGCCGGGCGCGAGGACGTGTGGGAGCCCGACCTCGACGTCAACTGGGGCCGCGAGACGAAGTGGCTGGCCACCGACGGCCGCTTCACCGGCGAGCGCGACCTCGACCAGCCGCTCGCCGCCACGCACATGGGCCTGATCTACGTGAACCCCGAGGGCCCGAACGCCAGCGGCGACCCGGTGGCCGCGGCCAAGGACATCCGCGCGACCTTCGGCCGCATGGCGATGGACGACGAGGAGATCGTCGCGCTGATCGCCGGCGGCCACACCTTCGGCAAGGCGCACGGCGCGGCGCCCGAATCGCACAAGGGCCCCGAGCCCGAAGGCGCGCCGCTCGAGGCGCAGGGCCTGGGCTGGATGAGCGACTTCGGCCAGGGCCACGGCAAGGACACGATCTCCAGCGGCCTCGAGGTGACCTGGACGACCACGCCCGCGCGCTGGAGCAACGACTTCTTCGAGCACCTGTTCAAGTACGAGTGGGAGCTCACCCAGTCGCCGGCCGGCGCCAAGCAGTGGGTGGCCAAGGACGCGCCGGAGATCATTCCGGACGCGCACGTGCCCGGCAAGAAGCACCGGCCGACGATGCTGACCACCGACCTCACCCTGCGCTTCGACCCCGCGTTCGAGACGATCTCGCGCCGCTTCCGCGACAACCCGCAGGCCTTCGCCGACGCCTTCGCGCGCGCCTGGTTCAAGCTGACGCACCGCGACATGGGCCCGAAGGTGCGCTACCTCGGCCCCGAAGTGCCGAAGGAAGATCTGATCTGGCAGGACCCGCTGCCGCCGGCCACCCACCGGCCGAGCGCGGCCGACATCGCCGACGCGAAGGCGAAGATCGCCGCCGCACTCGGCAACTCCAGCCTGACGGTCGCGCAGCTCGTGTCCACCGCGTGGGCGTCGGCCTCCACCTTCCGCGGCGGCGACAAGCGCGGCGGCGCCAACGGCGCGCGCATCCGCCTCGCGCCGCAAAAGGGCTGGGAGGCCAACACGCCGGGCGAGTTGGCCAAGGTGCTCGCCAGGCTCGAGGAGATCCAGCGCGCATCGGGCCAGCTGTCGCTGGCCGACCTGATCGTGCTCGCAGGCAACGTGGGCGTGGAGCAGGCCGCCCGGGCGGCGGGCGTGGCGGTCGACGTGCCGTTCGCGCCGGGCCGCGTGGATGCGACGCAGGCGCAGACCGACGTCGAGTCGTTCGCCGTGCTCGAGCCGGTGGCCGACGGCTTTCGCAACTACTTCAAGGGGCCGGCCGGCGTGCCCGTCGAGCACCTGCTGGTCGACAAGGCGCAGCAGCTCACCCTGACCGCGCCGGAGATGACGGTGCTGGTCGGCGGCCTGCGCGTGCTCGGCGCCAACGCGGGCGGCAGCCGGCACGGCGTGCTGACCGACCGCCCCGGCGTGCTGTCGACCGACTTCTTCGTGAACCTGCTCGACATGGGCACCGAGTGGAAGGCCGCGCCCGGCGGGCTCTACGAGGGGCGCGACCGCAAGACCGGCAAGGCCCGCTGGACGGGCACGCGCGTCGACCTGGTGTTCGGCTCGAACTCGCAGCTGCGCGCGCTGGCGGAGGTGTACGCGAGCGCCGACGCGAAGGAGAAGTTCGTGCGCGACTTCGTCGCCGCGTGGGTCAAGGTGATGAACCTCGACCGCTTCGACCTGCGAGCCTGACGCGGCCGCCGGCGCCCGCGCGCCGCCCAGGGAGCAAGGCGACCCGGTAGAGTCGGCCTTGCTCCCGCAACGAAGTCGAGAGGTTGGACGATGGCGAAGAAGACCAAGACCGCATCCGGGTCCTCGGGCATGCCGGCCGGCGGCGGCGTGCCGATCAGCATCGGCATCGGCGAGAAGGACCGCGCCGCGATCGCCGGCGGGCTGTCGAAGCTGCTGGCCGACACTTACACCCTGTACCTGACGACGCACAACTTCCACTGGAACGTCACCGGCCCGATGTTCAACACGCTGCACGCGATGTTCATGACGCAGTACACGGAGCTGTGGAACGCGGTCGATCCGATCGCCGAGCGCATCCGCTCGCTGGGCCACGCGGCGCCGGGCTCGTACGCGGCCTTCGGCAAGCTCAGCTCGATCGGCGACGCGCCGGCCACGCCGCCCAAGGCGATGGACATGGTGCGCATCCTCGTCGCCGGCCACGAAGCCGTCGCGCGCACCGCGCGCAGCGTGTTCCCGCTGGCCGCCAAGGCCGACGACCAGCCCACGGCCGATCTGCTGACGCAACGCCTTGACGTGCACGAGAAGACCGCGTGGATGCTGCGCAGCCTGCTCGAGGCCTGATGCACGCGCGCCGCGCCGGGCGCCGTCCGCCGGATCCCGGGGCGCGCGCGTGAAGGTCGCGATCGTCACCTTCGACGGCTTCAACGAGCTCGACTCGTTCGTCGCGCTGGGACTCGTCAACCGCCTCAAGCCGCAGGGCTGGAGCGCCGAGATCACGAGCCCGGCCCTGCACGTCACGTCGATGAACGGCGTGACGGTGCAGGCGCAGCGCCCGCTGGAGTTCGCCAACGAGGCCGACGTGGTGCTGTTCGGCAGCGGCATCTACACCCGCGCCATCGCCGAGGACGCCGCGCTGATGGACCGCTTCGCGCTCGATCCGCTGCGCCAGACGATCGGCGCGCAGTGCTCGGGCACCTTGCTGCTGGCGCGGCTCGGTCTGGTGGGCGACATGCCGGCGTGCACCGACACCACCACCCGGCCGTGGCTGCAGCACAGCGGCGTGCTGGTGATCGACGAGCCGTTCCACGCGCGCGGCCCCGTGGCCTCGGTGTACCTCGCCGCATGGGTGATGGCACGCGGCGCCGGCCCCGAGGCCGCGCGTTCGGCGCTGCGCTACGTGGCGCCGGTGGGCGAGAAGGACACCTGGGTCGAGCGCGTGATGGCGGTGGTCGCGCCGTTTCTCGACCTGCCGGACACGACGGCAGACGACCGGGCCGCGCCGCAGGCCTGATCGGGCCTCCGCACGTCCGACCCCGCACGTCCGCCCCGGTACACCACTCCCCGCACGACGGGGCCGCACGGCCCCGCGCCGGCTCCGGTCGCCGCGCATGACAACTCCTCTGGCCTCAAGGGTGAGGCTCGCAGGTGTCTAGGACTTCAGGGGCGATTCAGGCAGGGGTGCTCTCAAGGGCGGATTGACTTCATTCATCTGCTCTTCGGGGCGCTCCGCTGTCATGGCCAGCGCGCTACCCGGCCTCGGGCCGGCGCGCCTGAGCTGACCCTGCCGCCGCCGCGCGGGGCACCGGGCTCTTCTTGGTCGGCGGGACACGTAGCCCATTCCGTACGCGCAAACCTGCCGCATGTGTAGGTCAACGAGTATGTTCTGGGAGAGTCGATCCCCCAAAATCATACGCAATTTCCTTTCTACATTGTCTGTTTTCGCGTACGTT
>CAZFET010000067.1:0-960 GCA_964517545.1 uncultured Burkholderiaceae bacterium | reverse complement strand
GGATGGGAACGCTTGAGCGATTCATCGAGGATCGGCTGATCCAGGGGCAGGCGACCTTCTCGCGAGAGGAGGCCGAGGCCGCACTTGACCTCACGAAAGACGCACTGACCGCTGCGCTCACCAGGCTCGCGAAGCGAAAGCGCCTTGCCAGCCCCCGGAAGGGCTTCTTCCTCATCCTGCGTCCAGAGGACCAAAGCACCGGCGCGCCCGATCCCGCGCAGTGGATCGACCCGCTCATGCGCTATCTGTCTCTCGACTACCGCGTCTCGCTCCTGCGCGCAGCAGCGTCCCACGGTTCATCGCATCAAGCCGCGATGGTGTTTCAGGTGATCGCGCCCCGGCAGCTACGCGGGATTGAACTCGGCCGCCAGCGCGTCGAGTTCATCTACCAAGCGCCTGCCAGCTTCGCCAAGGTGAACCAGCCCGAGGCGCTCGACAAGATCAAGACGATCGCCGGATATGCCCGTGGTGCAGGCATCGAGTTGACGCTGCTCGACTGCACCCGCTACTTCCACAAGGCGGGTGGCATCAGCCATGTGGCGCAAGTGATCAAGGACATTGGCGACAAGGCCGATCCCCGCAAGCTCGCAACGCTCGCGACAGCCTACGAGTCATCCTGCGTGCGGCGGCTTGGCTATCTGTTGGAGCGCACAGGGCACGAACGGCAAGCCAAACGCCTTGAGCCGTTCGCGCAGAAGGCCAAGACCCACGTACTGCTTGACCCCCAAGTCAAGCAAGTCAGCAGCGTTCTTTCCACGCCCGCAGAAAGGGCTGCCCGCTGGAAGCTGCTCATCAACCAGCATGTGGAGGTGGACTCTTGATTCCGCTTGCCTTCATTCAGGCGTGGAGCAAACAGGTACCCTGGCCGGACCTGCGCCAAGTCGAGCAGGACCTGATCATTTCCAATGACCTGCTCCCCTCCAGCCGTACCAAGCTAAACGAGAGGGGGTCCGCCCATCA
>CAZFET010000066.1:10045-13239 GCA_964517545.1 uncultured Burkholderiaceae bacterium | reverse complement strand
CAACGCGTCGCCGACGCACGAGCGCTACGCCTCGGTGCGCTCGCGCCGCCGTCCGCGCAGCCTGCGCGGACGCCTCGCGCCCAAGCCGCGCAAGCCGGTCGCGCTCAGCCTCTTCTGGCGCACCTTCTTCCTGCTGGCGCTGCTGCTGGGCGGCGGCGTGTTCGCGTGGGTGCAGACCTTCCGCGCGCTCGAGTTCGAGCCGCGCGCCGTGCAGGCCGCGCAGCAGATCGCGAGTCTGGTGAACCTCTCTCGCGCCGCGCTGCGCTACGCCGACGGCATCAACCGCGTCACCGTGGTCAAGGCCATGAGCGACCAGGAGGCCGTCAAGGTGCTGCCGCGCGAGCCGGCCGACCAGTGGGAGCCGTTCGAGGTCGACCGCTTCTCGCGCCGCATCGGCGAGGAGCTGCGCTCGCGCCTCGGGCCCGACACCCTGGTGGCCAGCAGCGTCAACGGCGCGCAGGGCCTGTGGGTCGGCTTCACCATCGAGAAGGACCCGTACTGGCTGCAGGCCGACCCGCGCCGCGTGCAGAGCGCGGTGCTCGGCACCACGTGGTTCGCCTGGGTGGGCATCGCGCTGCTGGCCAGCATCGTCGGCGCCGTCGCGATCGCGCGGCTCATCAACCAGCCGCTCAAGGAGCTGAGCTTCGCCGCCAGCCGCATCCGCGACGGCGAGTTCGAGAGCCAGCTCGACGAGAACACGCTGACCAGCGAGATCCGCGAGGTCAACATGGGCTTCAACCGCATGGCGCGCGAGCTCGCCAAGGTGGAGGAAGACCGCGCCGTCATGCTCGCCGGCATCAGCCACGACCTGCGCACGCCGCTCGCGCGGCTGCGGCTCGAGTGCGAGATGAGCGTGTCGGACGAGGACGCGCGCAAGAACATGGCGCAGGACATCGACCAGCTCGACGCGATCATCGACAAGTTCATGGACTACGCGCGGCCGGGCGAGGTCGCGCTCAAGCCGGTGCACCTGTCGAGCCTCGTGGACCGCGAGATGAACGCGTTCCGCGACACCAGCCAGATCCGCATCACCTCGCGCGTGGCGATCGACGCGCGCGTCATGGCCGACGAGATCGAGCTCGGCCGCGTGTTCCAGAACCTGTTCGAGAACGCGCGCCGCTACGGGCGCACGCCCGAGACGGGCATCGCGCGCGTGCAGGTGAGCTACGCGCGCACCGGACCGTGGGTGATCGTCAGCGTGCGCGACCACGGCCCCGGCGTCGCGCCCGAGAAGCTCAAGGCGCTCACCACGCCCTTCTTCCGCGGCGACGCAGCGCGCACCGCGGCCACCGGCGCCGGCCTCGGCCTCGCCATCGTCGAGAAAGCCGTGCAGCGCATGGGCGGCACGTTCGAACTCGCCAACGCGCCCGACGGCGGTCTGGTCGCGCACATCCGGCTCAAGAAGGCGCCCTGAGGGTCCCTGGCGAACATTCCAACGGCGACGACACCTCGGTCGCCGTTCGGGTTGCTGTCGCGCATCTTGGCGAGCCCGACAGGGCCGGTGCGCCACCGGGTGCCCTCGGCGCTGCAACCGACGGCGCAGGCCGCCACCGTCGCCGGCCGCGACCTCAGCGGCGCGCCAGCAGGCACACCGCGCGCGTCTCGATCGCCCGCCCCTCACCCACCGGGCCCATCTTCTCGGCCGTCTTGGCCTTCACGTTGACGCAGCTAGCATCGACGCCCAGCACCTGCGCGATGCGTTCGCGCATGGCCGGGATGTGCGGCGCCATCTTCGGCGCCTGCGCGACGATGGTGGAGTCGACGTTCACCGGCTCCCAGCCCGCATCGCGCACGCGCCGCGTCGCCTCGGCCAGCAGCCGTGCCGAGTCGGCTCCGGCGAACGCGGGGTCGGTGTCGGGGAAGTGGCGGCCGATGTCGCCGAGCCCCGCCGCGCCGAGCAGCGCGTCGGTGATCGCGTGCAGCAGCGCATCGGCGTCCGAATGCCCGAGCAGCCCGTGCGTGTGCGGGATCGCGACGCCGCCCAGCACCAGCGGCCGGCCGGCCACCAGCGCGTGCGTGTCCCAGCCTTCTCCGATGCGCAAGGCGGCGGTGTTCATGCCGTCGTCCTCCCGGTGCGGCCGGTCAGCCGCGCCCCAGCAGCCGCGCGGCGAGCTCGAAGTCGCCCGGCCACGTGACCTTGAAGTTGGCGAAGTCGCCGCTCACGAGTCTCGGCGCGTGGCCGAGGGCCTCGACGGCGCTGGACTCGTCGGTCACGTCGGTGCCCGCGTGCGCGAGCGCCTTGCGCAGCAGACCGAGACGGAACATCTGCGGCGTCTGCGCCGACCACTTGCCGGCGCGCGCCACGGTGGCGGCGACGCGGCCGTCGCGCTCCTGCTTCAACGTGTCGGACACGGGCAACGCGAGCAGCCCGCCCACCGGGTCGGCATGGCAGGCGTCGATCAGCCGGTCGACCCACTCGGGCCGCAGCAGGCAGCGCGCCGCGTCGTGCACCAGCACCCAGTCGTCGTCGTCGACGCCGCGCTGCACCAGGTCGTCGAGCCCGTTGGCCACCGTGTGCGCGCGCGTGAGCCCGCCGCAGCGCGCGATCCAGCCGCGCTCGCCGGCGTAGCGTGGCAGCAGCGACTCGAACTCCTCGTCGGACGGCGACAGCACCACGAGCGTCGCCGCGAGGCGGGGCACCGCGGCCAGCGCGTCGAGCGTCCACTCGACCATCGGGCGGCCGGCCACGTCGGCGTACTGCTTGGGCCGACCGACGCCGGCGCGCGTGCCGACACCGGCACAAGGCACCAGCGCGTAGCAGCGCGGCACGGCAGTCGGATTCGAAGGGGTCATCGAGGTCGATTCTAGAATCGCGTCCGCACGCCCCTCGGCACTCGTCGCGGGGCGCTTTGGTTTGAATGCGCATGCAGTTGCCGGTTCTCGCCCCAGGAAAGCGTTACACGCTGCCGCGCCCCGTCGGTTCGGCCGATGCGCTGCTGCTCGCGCGCCTGGCCGAACGCGAGACGGCCGCCGGCCGCCTGCTGGCGGTGATCGCGGCCGAGCCCACCGATGCGCAGCGGCTCGAGGCCGAGATCGCGTTCTTCGCGCCGGACCTGCGCGTGGCGGTGTTTCCCGACTGGGAGACCTTGCCGTGGGACTCGTTCTCGCCGCACCAGGACCTGATCTCCGAACGCCTGGCCACCTTGTGGCGCCTGCACCGCAACGACGTGCAGCGTGAGGTGGTCGTCGTGCTG
>CAZFET010000066.1:4837-10035 GCA_964517545.1 uncultured Burkholderiaceae bacterium | reverse complement strand
ACGGTGGCCGAGGTCGCCCGACCCTCCGGTGCGTTCGCGGTCGGTGCCGAGACCACCGTCCACGTGCTGGTGCCGACGCGGTCGCTGGCCGACGTCCTCGGGGCCCTGGCCACCCGGCAGGCGGTGGACGTCGTGCTGGTGCCCGCGACCACCGCGCTCGGGCGCCTCGCGCCGCCGTCGTTCCTGGCGGCGTACACCTTCCACTTCAAGCAGAAGTCGCGGCTCGACGAGGCGGCGCTCAAGGCACAGCTCACGCTGGCCGGCTACACGCACGTGAGCCAGGTGGTCTCGCCCGGCGAATACGCGGTGCGCGGCGGCCTGATCGACCTGTTCCCGATGGGCTCGGCCGTGCCCTACCGGGTCGACCTGTTCGGCGACGAGGTCGACTCGATCCGCACCTTCGACCCCGACACGCAGCGCAGCCTCTACCCGGTGCCCGAGGTGCGGCTGCTGCCCGGCCGCGAGTTCCCGATGGACGAGGCGTCGCGCACCGCGTTCCGCGCGCGCTGGCGCGAGAAGATGGATGGCGACCCGTCGAAGTCGCGCGTCTACAAGGACCTCGGCGCCGGCCTGGCGAGCGCTGGCATCGAGTACTACCTGCCGCTGTTCTTCGAGCAGACCGCCAGCCTGTTCGACTACCTCGGAGCCGACTGCGTGCTCGCGCTGCACGGCGAGGTGGACGAGTCGCTGCGGCGCTTCTGGGCCGACACCCGCGAGCGCCATCGCTTCCTGCAGCACGACCCCGAGCGCCCGATCCTGCCGCCCGAGGAACTGTTCCTCGCGCCCGAGCAGTTCTTCGCACGCTGCAACGAGCACGCGCAGCTCGCCTTGCGCGGCGCGGGCGAGACCGCCTGGGCGCGGCCGCTGCCCGACCTGGCCATCGACCGCGGCGCCGACGATCCGCTGCGCGCGCTGCGCGCGCATCTCGACGCGCGCGCGCGCCGCGTGCTGCTGCTGGCCGAGAGCGACGGCCGCCGCGCCAGCCTGGCCGACCTGCTGCGCGAGCACCACGTCGTGCTGCCGTCGGCGGCGAGCCTCGCCGAGTTCGAGGCCGGGAGCGAGCCGGCCGCGCTGGCCGTCGGCGCCCTGGCCGAAGGCTTCGCCGACCTCGGCCACGGCATCGACTTCGTCACCGAGACCGAGCTGTTCGCGACGCCGCCCACCCTGCGTCGCCGCCGCAAGCAGGAGCGCGAGAGCGACGTCGACGCGCTCATCAAGGACCTGTCCGAGCTGAAGGTCGGCGATCCGGTGGTGCACGCCCACCACGGCATCGGCCGCTACAAGGGTCTGCTCAACATCGACCTCGCGAACGGTCAGGACGGCGGGCCGAGCGAGTTCCTGCACATCGAGTACGCCGACGACGCGACCCTGTACGTGCCGGTGGCGCAGCTGCACCTGATCAGCCGCTACACCGGCGTGAGCCCGGACGAAGCGCCGCTGCACCGGCTCGGCTCGGGGCAATGGGACAAGGCGCGCCGCAAGGCCGCCGAGCAGGTGCGCGACACGGCGGCCGAACTGCTCGACCTCTACGCGCGCCGCGCCGCGCGCGAAGGCCATGCCTTCCGCTTCACGCCGCAGGAGTACGAGGCGTTCGCGGCCACCTTCGGCTTCGAGGAAACGGCCGACCAGCGCGCCGCGATCCACGCGGTGATCCAGGACATGATTTCGCCGAAGCCGATGGACCGGCTGGTGTGCGGCGACGTGGGCTTCGGCAAGACGGAGGTGGCGCTGCGTGCGGCCTTCGTCGCGGTGGCCGGCGGTCGCCAGGTCGCGCTGCTCGCGCCCACCACCTTGCTGGCCGAGCAGCACTACCAGAACATCGTCGACCGCTTCTCGAAGTGGCCGGTGAAGGTGGCCGAGCTGTCGCGCTTTCGCACCGGCAAGGAGGTGAAGGCCGCGCTGGAGGGCCTCGAGTCGGGCGCGGTGGACATCGTGGTCGGCACGCACAAGCTGCTGTCCAAGGACGTGCGCTTCAAGCGGCTCGGGCTGCTGATCGTCGACGAGGAGCATCGCTTCGGCGTGCGCCACAAGGAGGCGATCAAGGCGATGCGCGCCGAGGTCGACGTGCTCACGCTGACGGCCACGCCGATCCCGCGCACCCTGGGCATGGCGCTCGAAGGCCTGCGCGACCTGAGCGTCATCGCCACCGCGCCGCAGCGCCGGCTCGCGATCAAGACGTTCGTGCGCAACGAAGGCTCGGGCGTGATCCGCGAGGCGGTGCTGCGCGAGCTCAAGCGCGGCGGGCAGGTCTACTTCCTGCACAACGAGGTCGAGACCATCGAGCACCGCCGCGCGAAGCTGACCGAGCTGCTGCCCGAGGCGCGCATCGCGGTGGCGCACGGCCAGATGCCCGAGCGCGAGCTCGAGCGCGTGATGCGCGACTTCGTCGCGCAGCGCCACAACCTGCTGCTGTGCTCGACCATCATCGAGACCGGCATCGACGTGCCGACGGCCAACACCATCGTGATCTCGCGCGCCGACAAGTTCGGCCTGGCGCAGCTGCACCAGCTGCGCGGCCGCGTCGGGCGCTCGCACCACCAGGCCTACGCCTACCTGCTGGTGCCCGACGTCGAGGGCCTCACCCGGCAGGCCGCGCAGCGGCTCGAAGCCATCCAGCAGATGGAGGAGCTCGGCTCGGGCTTCTACCTCGCGATGCACGACCTCGAGATCCGCGGCGCCGGCGAGGTGCTGGGCGAAAGCCAGAGCGGCAACATGCAGGAGGTCGGCTTCCAGCTCTACAACGAGATGCTGGCCGAGGCGGTGCGCGCGATGAAGTCCGGCCGCGACCCGAGCGTGGCCGAGCTGCTGAACCCCGGCGCGCTGGCCACCGAGATCAACCTGCACGCGCCGGCGCTGCTGCCCGACGCCTACTGCGGCGACGTGCACACGCGGCTGTCGCTGTACAAGCGCCTGGCCAGCGCCGACAAGGACGAGCGCATCGACGCGCTGCTCGAGGAGATCGTCGACCGCTTCGGCAAGCTGCCGCCGCAGGCGCAGACCCTGATCGACGTGCACCGGCTGCGCGTGCTCGCGCGGCCCTACGGCGTGCAGAAGATCGACGCATCGCCCGCGCAGATGAGCGTGACCTTCAAGCCCAATCCGCCGATCGACGCGCTGCGCATCATCGAGCTGGTGCAGAAGAACCGCCACATCAAGCTGGCGGGCAACGACAAGCTGCGCATCGAGAAGTCGCTCAGCGACCCGCGCGACCGCGCGCACTACCTGCGCGAGCTGCTGCGGCAGCTCGGCCAGCCCAAGGAAGCCGCCCCCGCATGAACCTGCCCACACGCCGTGCGGCCGCCGGCCGCGCGCAGCGGCCCGGAAGCCCGTCGCGATGAGCGCCGTCGAGCACGCCCCGGGGCTGTTCATTCGCGGCATCGTGCCGCCGCTGAAGCTCGCCGACTACCGGCTGGTCGCGTTCGACATGGACTCGACCCTGATCGACATCGAGTGCGTCGACGAGATCGCCGAGGCCGCGGGCCGCAAGGCCGAGGTGGCGGCGATCACCGAGGCCGCGATGCGCGGCGAGATCGCCGACTACAAGGAGAGCCTGCGCCGCCGCGTGGCGCTGCTGGCCGGCGTGCCCGAGCAGGCGCTGCACACGGTGTACTCGCACCACCTGCAGCTCAACCCCGGCGTCGAGCGCTTCGTGCGCACGGTGCAGGCCGCGGGCCTGAAGACCTTGATCGTCTCGGGCGGCTTCACCTTCTTCACCGACCGCATCCGTGCGCGGCTGCGCATCGACTACGCGCGCTCCAACGTGCTCGAGATCGTCGACGGCCGCCTCACCGGCCGCATGATCGACCAGCCCTGGGGCGACATCTGCGACGGCGACGAGAAGCGCCGCATGGTCGAGCAGGTGTGCGCCGCGCTCGGCATCCCCACCTCGCGCGCCATCGCGGTGGGCGACGGTGCGAACGACCTGCCGATGATGGCCGCGGCCGGCCTGTCGATCGCCTACCACGCCAAGCCGGCGGTGCGCGAGCGCGCGTCGATCTCCATCGAGTCCGGCGGCATGGACCGCGCGCTGGAGCTGTTCGACCTCTGAGCGCCCCCAGGGCCGGCCCTGCCGGCCCGCCCCCCGCGGGGGTTCAAGTCGAGTGGCGGAGCCACATCGGCTTGAGAGCAACGGCGGCGCGGCGGCTGGGGGAAACGAGCCCTCGCCAGCGCCCGGTCGCACGCCTACGATCGCCGCTCCCCCTCACCCGCCCGGAGGAGCTGCCGATGAGCGCGCCCACCAAGTTCCTGCTCGACGAGAGCCGCATGCCGCGTCACTGGTACAACATCGCGGCCGACCTGCCCAAGCCGCCGCCCGCGGTGCTGCACCCGGGCACGAGGCAGCCGGTGGGCCCCGACGACCTGGCGCCGCTGTTCCCGATGGAGCTGATCCTGCAGGAGGTCAGCAGCGAGCGCGAGATCCCGATCCCCGAGCCCGTGCGCGAGGTGTTCAGGCTGTGGCGGCCGTCGCCGCTGTACCGCGCGCACCGGCTCGAGAAGGCTCTCGGCACGCCGGCACGCATCTACTACAAGTACGAGGGCGTCTCGCCGGCCGGCTCGCACAAGCCCAACACCGCGGTGCCACAGGCCTGGTACAACGCCCAGGCCGGCGTGAAGAAACTGACCACCGAGACCGGCGCCGGCCAGTGGGGCTCGTCGCTCGCGTTCGCCGGCGCGCTGTTCGGCATCGACGTCACCGTGTTCCAGGTGCGCGTGTCCTACGACCAGAAGCCGTACCGCCGCGCGCTGATGGAGACCTACGGCGCGCGCTGCATCGCCTCGCCGTCGAACCAGACGCACTCGGGCCGCGCCATCCTCGAGAAGAACCCCGACCACCCGGGCTCGCTCGGCATCGCCATCAGCGAGGCGGTGGAGATCGCCGCCACGCACGACGACACCAAGTACGCGCTCGGCTCGGTGCTCAACCACGTGCTGCTGCACCAGACCATCGTCGGCCAGGAAGCGATGCTGCAGCTCGAGATGGCCGGCGACGACCCCGACGTGATCGTCGGCTGCACGGGCGGCGGCTCCAACTTCGCCGGCATCACCTTCCCGTTCATCGGCCAGCAGCTGCGTGGCGCGGGCAAGACGAAGCGCCGGCGCATCGTCGCGGTCGAGCCGGCCGCCTGCCCGTCGCTCACGCGCGGCAGGTACGCCTACGACTTCGGCGACACCGGGCACCTCACGCCGCTGGTCAAGAT
>CAZFET010000066.1:229-4827 GCA_964517545.1 uncultured Burkholderiaceae bacterium | reverse complement strand
AGGTGGGTCGTCTTCCCGCACAGGCCAGGCCCGTAGTACACGATCTTGCAGTTGATCTCGCGCGATGAGTAGTTGATGAACGACATCGACTGCGTCCTCTTTCAGAGCCCCTGACCGCCTCGTCGCGAGCTGCGCCGGCCTCGCGGTTCCGTGTCTCGGCGCACAATTGCGCGGCGGGAAAAAAGTGCGCATCGGCGCGGTCGAGCCCGCCGCTTGCCCCAGCCTTACGCGCGGCACGTATGCCTACGATTTCGGCGACACCGCCGGTCTGACGCCGCTCACCAAAATGCACACCCTGGGCTCGACCTTCATCCCGCCCGGATTCCACGCCGGCGGCCTGCGCTACCACGGCATGTCGCCGCTGGTAAGCCACATCAAGCAGCTCGGCCTGATCGAGGCCGTTGCCTACGAGCAGATTGCATGCTTTGAAGCCGGAGTAACATTCGCAAGGGCCGAGGGCATCGTCCCGGCGCCCGAATCCAATCACGCGGTGAAAAGCGCGATTGTGGAAGCGCTGAAGTGCAAGGCCGAAGGCAAGTCACGCACCATCCTGTTCAATCTGAGCGGCCACGGCCACTTCGACATGCAGGCCTACCTCGATTACTTCGGCGGCAAGCTGAAGGATGTCAAGTACGACGAGGCCGACTTGGCTGCGGCGCTCGCAAAACTGCCGCAGGTCAAGGAAGCCGCCTGATTCAGGCTGTTCCACTGGCGCGCGCGAGGGGGCGCGCCGCCCCCTCGCGCGCCTCCGATCCGGCGACTGTTTAAGTCATGTCGACAGATCAACCTGAGCCGTACTGCATAGACGGAGTTGGAGAAAACCCCCGCGCTATCCTTTGTTCTTATCCAGAAAACACGGTTGGCGCGCGCAGCGCGCAAATCCGCTGCTGGCGTGCGACGGCAGTTAAGGCGCCGTAGCGAGCGCCTATTTTTTCAGCCTGCCGATGAAGTGCTTGCGGAACTTGGCGACCTTGGGCTGCACTACCATCATGCAGTAAGGCTGGTAGGGATTGCGCTCGTAATACTCCTGGTGCTCGCCCTCGGCGACATAGAAGCTGCTTGCGGCCGTGACCTCGGTGACGATGGAGCTGTCCCATAGGCCGGCGGCATCGAGCTTGGCGATCACCACTTCGGCCGTCGCCTTCTGCTCGGGCGAGTGATAAAAAATCGCCGAGCGATACTGCGGCCCGGCGTCGTTGCCCTGGCGGTTGCGCGTGGTCGGATCATGAACGACGAAGAACACCTCGAGAATCTCGCCAAAGCTGACCACAGCCGGGTCGAAGCCGATCCGCACCACCTCGGCGTGGCCGCTGGCGCCGCTGCATACGTCGGCGTAAGTCGGGTCCTTCAAATCGCCGCCCATGTAACCCGACTCTACCGACACCACGCCCTTCAGGTCGTCGAACACGGCTTCCAGGCACCAGATGCAGCCGCCGCCGAGGGTGGCAATTTCGTTTTGCGGCTGCGCCATGTGGTTCACCTTTCTCGCCGGATTCGGATTGCCCAAAGCAGGGTCGGTTCATATTCACCGAGGCTAGCTCCGTACTCGCCGGGCACCAGAAACCTGTCCATCATATAGGATCTTTCCATGGCAGCGCCTGAACCGGGCATCGGAAAAGGCCTGACCCGGAACGCAGCTTGACGCGGCCCCCGTACAAGGTCTAGATTGCTCGCTGCAGGGGCAAGGATCGGTTCGGGATCCGCCTCGGCGCAAACCTCCACTCCAACATAAAGGGGATTTCGATGAAAAACAATTTCGTCCGTTATATCTGCCGCATGTTGATTGTTTGCATGGGCGCATTCCCGTTCAGTACTTACGCCGGCATCGTCGGCACCGATCAGGTGGCCGCCGCGGTGCAGGCTGCGGGCGCGCGCGACAAGCTGCGCGACTTCGTCGGCCGCAGCGAGGTGCGCAATCAGCTGCAGGACCTCGGCATCAGCCCCGCCGCGGCGCAGGCGCGGGTAGGCGCCATGACCGACGCCGAAGTGGCAAGCATCGCCGGCCGGATCGACAGCCTGCCTGCGGGCGGCAACAGCGGCTGGGCGATAGCCGCGGGGCTGCTCGTCATCGGCCTGATCTGGTACTACTGGGTCAAGTGACCGCGGCGTCCCGCCGGCGCTCAGACAAAGCCCGCGTGATCGCGGGCTTTGTCATTGTGCTGTCCCTTTTGGCGGGCTGCGTCAGCCTGCCGCAATCCGAGGCCCTGCGGCGGAAAGGTGGCGCGGGCCTGCCACCACGCGCGGAGCTCGATACGGTGCCGTTCTTCGCGCAAGAAGAATATCAATGCGGACCGGCGGCGCTCGCGATGGCCCTGAACGCGGCCGGCATTGCCGCGGCGCCCGACGCCCTCACCGACGAAGTGTATATCCCGGCGCGCCAGGGCAGTCTGCAGGTGGAGATGCTTGCCGGCGCGCGGCGCCACGGCCTCCTCGCCTACGCACTCGCGCCCGAACTAAAGGACGTACTCGCCGAAGTGGCCGCCGGCAACGCCGTGATCGTGCTGCAGAACCTGGGCTTGTGGGCGTTCCACCCCTACTGGCACTACGCCGTGGTCATCGGCTACGACCTGGAGAAAAACCAGATTCTGCTGCATTCGGGCGCGAGAGCGCGCCGCGCCATGTCGTTCGGACTGTTCGAGTTCCTGTGGATCGACGGCGGGCGCTGGGCAATGGTCGCACTTGCCCCCGGGCGCCTGCCAACGAGCGCGCGCGAAGCCAGCTACGCGAGCGCCGCCGCGGCTCTGGAGCAAACCGGCCGCATCGCCGAAGCACACCGCGCCTATGCGGCCTTGCTGGAACGCTGGCCGGCCAATCTCATCGGTTTGATGGGGCTGGGCAATACTGCCTACGCACAGGGTCGCACGGCGGAGGCGGAAACGGCGTTCCGCGAGGCCACCACCGCGCATCCGCTCGCGGCAGCGGCGTTCAACAACCTCGCGCAAACGCTGGCAGACCAGGGCAAGCTGGACGCGGCGCTGGATGCCGCGCGCAAAGCGGTGAGCCTGGGAGGGGCCAGCCTGCCGGCGGCACAGGCGACACTGGAACAAATTCTCAAGCAGCGGCGCTGAAGCAAACTCAGGCACGAACCCGTCAACGGCACGCGCGGCGGCGCTGCGCGCGCGATCCCTCAAGGCGCTGCTATTTTTTCTTTTTCTTCTTGGCGTGAAGGATGGTGCCCTTGCACTGGCGCGCGCCGCAGCGGCACTGGTATAGCCGATTCATTTCCGGCGTGTGCTTTTCCTCGAGTTCGATGCGGTAGTCGTAGCACAACTCCTCGCCCGGACGGATCGCGCGCAGCGTCTCGATGTAAATGCGGTCCTCGTCGTCCACCGCCTCGCAGTTGGGCGCGCAGCTGTGGTTGATCCAGCGCGAACTGTTTCCGCCGGTGGTGGCATCGATGACCATGCCGTCATCGAGCGCAAACAGAAAGGTATGCGGGTTATCGTCTTTCGCGTAGCGCCTGTCCACCTGAGCCTCGGTCAGGTGCTCGCCGGTGTACTCGATCAGACGGGCGCCGGCCGGGATGCGGGTGGTGGCGAATACGCCCTTGCCATGTATGCCGGAATTGCGCTCGACGAAGCGGCGCTGCGGCTTGCTCTTTTTGCTTGTCATTGATTTCGCGGGGGTGGGTTGTAAACAGGGCGCGATTTTAGACCATTTTGCGACGGGGTGGCTGCTTTTCCCGGCTCTTGGCTGTAGACTTTGAGTCAGCAGAAAGGAAAATTATGTCAGTCCGCACAGAAAGAAGCGGTCCGGTCACCACCATCATCATGGAGCGACCGAACGTACGCAACGCGGTCGACCCCGCAACCGCCGATGCGCTGGTCGCCGAGTTCGAAGCCTTCAACCGCGATCCGCAGGCGAAGGTGGCGGTGTTCTTCGGCGCGCACGGATCGTTCTGCGCCGGCTGGGACTTGAAATACGGCGCCTCCCTTGCGGGCAAGGACGCGCGCAGCGAACTCAATCTGGACTTCCCGCAGGGCGCCGCACCGGTTCCCCGCGGTCCCATGGGACCTTCGCGCCTGGCGCTGGACAAGCCGGTGATCGGCGCGGTCGCCGGCGCCGCGGTGGCCGGCGGCATGGAACTCGCGCTGTGGTGCGACATGCGCATCATGGAGGAAGATGCCTTCTTCGGCGTCTACTGCCGCCGCTGGGGCGTGCCGCTGATCGACGGCGGCACCGTGCGCCTGCCGCGCATCGTCGGCATGGGCCGCGCCATGGACATCATCCTCACCGGGCGCAAGATCGATGCGGAAGAAGCGTATCGTATCGGTTTGTGCGAGCGCGTGGTGCCGCGCGGCCAGGCGCGGCACGCTGCCGAAGCGCTGGCGCTCGAAATCGCCCGCTTTCCGCAGGGCGCGGTGCGCGCCGACCGGCAATCGGCCTACCGGCAGCACGGCCTGCCGGTGCGCGCGGCGATGGAACAGGAATGGGCGAATGGCGCGGGCACCTTGGCCGAAGCGATTCAGGGCGCCGGCCGCTTTGCCTCAGGCAAAGGCCGGCACGGCGCATTCGACGATATTTAGAATTTTTCAGGGGACTCAAATGAACGATCGCGTCGCGGCATCAGTGGAGCAAGCAAGCAACCAGCCGCCCCT
>CAZFET010000066.1:0-219 GCA_964517545.1 uncultured Burkholderiaceae bacterium | reverse complement strand
AGACCCCATCCTGCGCGCGGCAGTGGAGCGCGAAGGCGGCGGCTGGATCGGGGAACGGGCGCACCGGCTGGGCGAGCTGGTCGGCAGCGAGCGCATGCAGCTGCTCGCCGATCAGGCCAACCGCCACCTGCCGCAACTACGCACGCACGACCGCTTCGGTGAGCGCGCCGACGCCGTCGATTATCATCCCGCATATCACGAACTGATGGCGCTCGCCTT
>CAZFET010000065.1:7456-13274 GCA_964517545.1 uncultured Burkholderiaceae bacterium | reverse complement strand
CTGCGCTCGCTGCTTGCCGACCTCGGCGCCGAGCTCACGGTGCAGGTGGCCGGCGAGGCCGCCGGCGCCGCGGCGGCCCTCGACTGGCTGCACGCGCACGAGTGCGACCTGGTGCTGCTGGACATCCGCATGCCCGGGCGCGACGGCCTGCAGCTCGCCGCGGCGCTGAAGGCGCTGCCGCGTCCGCCCGCGGTGGTGTTCGTCACCGCGCACGCCGAACACGCGCTGCAGGCCTTCGAGATCGAGGCGGTCGACTACCTGACCAAGCCGGTGCGGCTCGAGCGCCTGCGCGCCGCCTTGCAGCGCGTGGCACAGCGCGTGCAGCAGCGTCACGCGGCACGGTCCGACGGCTCGGCGGCGCCGCCCGACGACGACGTCATCGTCGTCAACGACCGCGGCCGCATCGTGCGCGTGCCGGTGGGCGAGGTGCTGTACCTCAAGGCCGAGCTGAAGTACGTGACCTTGCGCACCGCGGCGCACAGCTACATCCTCGACGACGCGCTGGCCGACCTGGAGCAGCGCGTCGGCGCGCGCTTCGTGCGCGTGCACCGCAACGCGCTGGTGGCGCGCCGCGCGGTGCGCGCCCTCGAGCGCCGCGTGGCCGACGGCGACGACGAAGGCTGGGCCGTGCGCGTCGCGCCCACCGACGAGTGGCTCGCGGTGTCGCGCCGCCAGCTCGCGGCCGTGCGCGAGGCGCTGACCCAGGACGGCCGGTGAACGGCGAACGGCTCGTCGCGGCGGCGCTGGCCGCGCTGCTGGCGCTGACCGTGTGGATGGTCTGGCGCATCGGCGACGCGACGCACGAAGCGGCGCCGACGGCCGAGACCCGAACGGCGTCCGCAGCCGGAGCCGATCCGCCGGCGGCGGCCTCGTCGCGCGTGCCACCCGATGCCGCCGCGCAGGCACCGTCCGCGGACGAGCTCGTGGTGTGCGGCGTCGGCACCGTTCGCGCACGCCATCGTGACGACGCGCTGGCCCAGGGCTGGCAGCGCATCGCCGAGCGGCATGCCGACGCGGCCCGCGACGCGCTGATGCTCGGCCTGGCGATGTCGGGCGACGAGCGCCAGCGCGCGGCCGCGACGATCTGGTCGGCGGCGCAAGCCTCGCGCACGGCGGCGGCGCGCAGCGCCGCACGGCACGGGCTCGATCGCGACCGCTGCGCGGAAGTGCCGGCGTGCCGCGAATCCGCACGCGCGGACGGCGACGAGGCGGCCGACACGCACGTGCGCGCGCTGGCACGATCGGCCGCCTCGACGCGCGACCCTCATGTCTACGCGTTCGCGCTGGGCCTGTGCCGGGCGCGCGAATCGGCCGTGTCGGCCGAGTCGGCCACGTCGGCCACGTCGGCCGAGTGCGCGATGCTCTCGACCGCGCAATGGGCGCGGCTCGACCCCGACAACGCGGCGCCGTGGCTCGCCGCGGCCCGCGAGGCGGCCGAGCGGCGCGACGACGCGGCCTACGCCGAGGCGATCCATCGCGCCGCCGGCGCGCGCGTGCTCGACGACGGCCTGGGCGCGCTGTTCGGCGTGCTCGGCCAGCCGTGGATCGAGGCGCTGCCCGCGGGTGTGCGCGCCGCCGTCACGGCGCAGTGGCTCGAGGTCGCGCTGGGCTTTCCGCTCGACGTGCCGGGCCACGCGCCGGCGTGGTGCCGCGACGGCGCGGCCGACGCCAACCGGCGCCAGTCGTGCGAAGGGCTGGCCGCGCTGTTCCTCGAGCGCAGCACCTCGATGGTCCATCTGGCCGTCGGTCGCTCGATCGGCCGCGCGCTCGGCTGGAGCGACGAGCGGCTGGCGGCGCTGCGGCAGCAGCACGACGGGCTGCACGCCATCGCGTCCGACACGCAGGACGCGGCCGATCCGCTGTCGTGCGAGCGCCTCGACGAGCTGCGCCATCGCGTCGCCGCCCGCGAGCATCTCGGCGGCGAGGTGGGCAGCGTGCGCGACGCGGCGCGTCGCAGCGGGCTCGACTCGGACGCGCTCGCCGCGCGCGGCCGCGCGTGGCGCGACGACCGGGCCGCCGCAGCGCAGGCCGCCGCGTCCGCCGCCGGCGCCCGCTGAATCAGCCGGTATTGCGCAGGCCCGCGGCGATGCCGTTGATCGAGATGTGGATGCCGCGCTGCAGGCGCTCGTCCACCGCATCGCCGCTGCGCGCGCGGTAGCGGCGCATCAGCTCGACCTGCAGGTGGTTCAGCGGGTCGAGGTAGGGGAAGCGGTGCTCGATCGAGCGCGCCAGCGCCGGGTTCGACGCGAGCCGGCGCGACTCGCCGGTGATGAGTTCGAGCGCGCGGCTCGTGCGCTGCCACTCGGCCTCGATCGCGGCGAAGACGCGCCGGCCCAGGCGCTTGTCCTCGACCAGCTCGACATAGCGCGCGGCGATGCCGAGGTCGGTCTTCGCCAGCACCATGTCGAGGTTGGACAGCAGGGTGCGGAAGAACGGCCACTGCCGGTGCATGCGCTGCAGCAGCGCGAGGCGGGTCTTGCGCTCCTTGCCCGCCCCGAGGAAGGCCTCGACGCCGGAGCCGAAGCCGCACCAGCCCGGCAGCGCGATGCGGCACTGGCCCCAGCTGAAGCCCCACGGGATCGCGCGCAGGTCTTCGATGGCGCGCGTGGCCTTGCGCGACGCCGGCCGCGAGCCGATGTTCAGCTCGGCGATCTCGCGGATCGGCGTGGCCGAGAAGTACCAGTCGGTGAAGCCGCGCGTCTCGTACACCAGCTTGCGGTAGGCCGCCATGCTGGCCGCCGACAGCGCCTCGGCTGCGTCGAGGAAGCTCTCGTGCGCCGGCCGCGTGGGGTGCAGCAGGGTCGCTTCGAGCGTGGCCGCGACCAGGGTCTCGAGGTTGCGGCGGCCGATCTCCGGGTGGGCATACTTCGCGCCGATGACCTCGCCCTGTTCGGTCAGCCGGATCTGTCCGTTCACCGTGCCCGGCGGCTGCGCCAGGATGGCCTGGTAGCTCGGCCCGCCGCCGCGGCCTACGGTGCCGCCGCGGCCGTGGAACAGGCGCAGCGTCAGGCCATGCGCCTGCTCCAGCGGCTCGAACAGCTCCACCAGCGCCACCTCGGCGCGGTAGAGCTCCCAGTTGCTGGTGAAGAAGCCGCCGTCCTTGTTGCTGTCGCTGTAGCCGAGCATCACCTCCTGCTCGGCGCCGGAGCGCGCGCTCATCGCGGCGATGCCGGGCAGCGCGTAGAACTCGCGCATGATGCGCGCGGCGTTGCGCAGGTCGCCGATGGTCTCGAACAGCGGCACCACGATGAGGTCGCTCAGCGCGTCGTCGTCGAGCGTGCCGCGCACCAGGCCCGCCTCGCGCAGCAGCAGCAGCACCTCGAGCAGGTCGCTCACGTCCTCGGTGTGCGAGATGATGCAGTGGCGGATGGCCGCGCCGCCGTAGCGCGCGCGGCACTCGCGCGCGGCCTCGAACACGGCCAGCTCGCCGCGCGCCAGCTCGGAGTACTCGTGGCCGATCACGCGCAGCGGGCGCGCGTCGTTCAGCAGCGCCAGCAGCCGTTCGCGGCGCGCCGCCTCGGGCAGCGACGCATAGTCGGCCTCCAGCCGCGCGGCGCGCAGCAGCTCGGCCACCACCGCCTCGTGCTTGTCGCTGCTTTGCCTGAGGTCGAGCGTGGCGAGATGGAAGCCGAACACCTGCACCGCGCGCTGCAGCGGCGCCAGTCGCGGCGCGATCAGCGCCTCGGCGCGGTGGCTGCGCAGCGACGCTTCGATCACGCGCAGGTCGGCCAGCAGCTCGTCGCTCGAGCGGTACGGGTCCTGCGGCGCCACCGCGTGGCGCAGCGCCTCGGTGCCGGTGAGCGCGTGCAAGGTGGCGGCCAGCCGCGCGTACATGCCGATCAGCGCGCGGCGGTACGGCTCGTCCTCGCGGTGCGGGTTGCGGTCGGGCGAGCGCGCGGCCAGCGCGAGCATCTCGGGCGTGACCGGCGCCAGCATGTTGGAGATCGACAGCTCGGCGCCCAGCTCGTGCAGCTCGGTGAGGTAGAAGCGCAGCGCCACCTCGGCCTGCCGCGCCAGCGCCATGCGCAAGGTGGCGGCGCCGACGTTCGGATTGCCGTCGCGGTCGCCGCCGATCCAGTGGCCCATGCGGAAGAACGGCGCCACCTCGTGGCCGTGCAGCTCGCGCTCGAGCTCGCGGTACAGCCGCGGCACCTGGCGCAGGAAGGTGCTCGCGTAGTACGACAGCGCGTTCTCGATCTCGTCGGCCACCGTGAGCTTCTGGTAGCGCAGCATGCGCGTCTGCCACAGCTGCGCGATGCGCGCGCGCAGCAGCGCCTCGTTGTCCTCGCGCTCGCGGTCGGTGCGCAGCTCGTCGCGCTGCTCGACCAGCTGTGCGATCGCGCGCTCGGCGTCGAGGATGCTCTTGCGCTGCACCTCGGTCGGGTGCGCGGTGAGCACGGGCGAGATGTGCGCGCGGCGCAGCACGGCGGCCACGTCGGCGGCGCGCACGTCGGCGCGCGCCAGCCGCTCGAAGCACGCCGGCAGCGAGCCCTCGGCGTGGCGCCCGTGCGCCTCGTGGTGCAGCCGGCGGCGCACGTGGTGCCGGTCTTCGGCGATGTTGGCGAGGTGCGAGAAATAGCTGAACGCGCGGATCACGCTGACGGTCTGGTCGCCGCTCAGGTTCTTCAGCAGGCGGTCCAGCGCCTTGCCGGCGCCGGCGTCGCGCTTGAGCCGGTACGCGACCGACAGGCGCCGCACGCGCTCGACCAGTTCGTAGGCGTCGCGGCCTTCCTGTTCGCGGATCACGTCGCCGAGCAGCCGGCCGAGCAGGCGGATGTCCTCGACCAGCGGACGGTTTTTCGCCGCGGCGTCGTCGGCGCGGGCGCGACGCGGATGCGGGTGCGCGGCGGGTTCGGGCGATGCGGCCGGGGCGGCGGACCCCGGTGTCGACGTGATGGCGCGTGAGGTTCGGGGCATGGCGCGGCGATGCTAGCAGCGGCCTGCGCCGGATCGGGCCGCTCGAGGTACATCCGGGTTTCGGCCGCGGGCCGCCGCCGATAATCCGCGCCATGAGCCAACCCCTCGTCATCGCCACCCGCGAGAGCCGGCTCGCGCTGTGGCAGGCCGAGCACGTGCGCGCGCTGCTGGCCGAGCGCTTCGGCACGTCCGTCGAGCTGCTCGGCATGACCACGCGCGGCGACCAGATCCTCGACCGCAGCTTGTCGAAGGTGGGCGGCAAGGGGCTGTTCGTGAAGGAGCTGGAGGCCGCGCTCGCCGACGGCCGCGCGCACCTGGCCGTGCACTCGCTGAAGGACGTGCCGATGGACCTGCCCGCCGGCTTCGCGCTGGCGGCCGTGCTCGAGCGCGAGGACCCGCGCGACGCCTTCGTGTCCCACCGCTGGGGCTCGATCGACGAGTTGCCGCAGGGCGCCTGCGTCGGCACGTCGAGCCTGCGCCGCCAGGTGCAGCTGCTCGCGCTGCGTCCCGACCTGCGCATCGAACCGCTGCGCGGCAACCTCGACACGCGCCTGCGCAAGCTCGACGAGGGCGGCTACGACGCCATCGTGCTCGCCGCCGCGGGGCTGGTGCGGCTGGGGCTCGAGTCGCGCATCCGCGCGCGCTTCGACGTGCAGCGCATGATCCCGGCGGCGGGGCAGGGCGCGCTCGGCCTCGAGGTGCGCGACGACGCGCCCGGGCTGCTCTCGCTGCTCGCGCCGCTGGCGCACCGCGAGACCTGGCTCGCGTGCGAGGCCGAACGCGCCGTGTCGCGCGCGCTCGGCGGCAGCTGCAGCGTGCCGCTGGCGGCGCATGCGGCGTGGCAGGGCACGAGCCTCGCGCTCGACGCGGCGCTCGGCGATGCGCGCACGCCGGCGGCGCC
>CAZFET010000065.1:0-7446 GCA_964517545.1 uncultured Burkholderiaceae bacterium | reverse complement strand
TGGTTGCACCGGACGCCGAGGCGCTGGGGCGTGCGGTGGCGCCGCGGCTGAAGGTGCGCGTGGCGGCGGCCGTGGCCGACGAGTCGGCGGCACGCGCGCTCGGCGAGCGCGCCGCCGCGCGGCTGCGCGAGCAGGGCGCCGACGCGCGGCTGGCGCCGTGACGCGGCGCGCCGGGACCGCGCGATGCGCGTGATCGTCACGCGCCCGCAGCCGCAGGCCGCGGCCTGGGTCGCGCGACTGCGCGCCGCGGGCTTCGACGCGGTCGCGCTGCCGCTCATCGAGATCGTGCCGGTGCCCGATCGCGCGGCGGTCGAGTCGGCGTGGCGATCGCTCGCGCAGCGCGCGCTCGTGGTGTTCGTGAGCCCGGGCGCGGTGGAGTCGTTCTTCGACGCGCGGCCGGCCGACACCGCGTGGCCCGACGCACTGCCGGCCGGCTCGGTCGGACCCGGCACCACGCAGTCGCTGCGCGCACACGGCGTGCCGTCGGTGCTGGAGCCGCCCGCGGCGTCGCCGCGCTTCGACTCCGAGGCGCTGTGGGCGCAGCTCGAGTCGCGCGACTGGCGCGCCGCGCGCGTGCTGATCGTGCGCGGCGACGGCGGCCGCGAGTGGCTGGCCGAGCGGCTGCGCGAGCGCGGCGCCGAGGTGGAGCTGCTCGCCGCGTACTCGCGCCGCGCGCCGCCGCTCGACCCCGCGCTGCTGCGCCGGGCGATCGAGTCGCCGCAGGCGCACGTGTGGCTGTTCAGCAGCTCGCAGGCGATCGACCACCTCGAGGCCGCGTTGCGCGCGCCGGCCGACCTGTCGAGCGGGCGTGCCGTGGCCACGCATCCGCGCATCGCCGAGCGTGCGCGCCGCCTCGGGCTGGGCGACGTGCGCGAGGCGCGCGCGGGCTTCGACGCGGTGGTGCAGGCGCTGCACGCGATCGGCGCGGCGTGAACGCGGCGCGCCGCGCACGGCGGCGCAAGCCCGCGCGGGAGTGTCGCGACGCGCGCAGGACGTCCTCGACGCCGCAAGGTCGCCGCAAGCCCGCGCGCGAGTGTCGCGACGAGGGCGCTGCATACAATCCTTCGCCGTGAGCGACACACCGAACACCGCCCCCGCGACACCGCCGACACCTGCCGCGCCGCGCGTGTCGCGCCCGGGCTGGCGCCTGCTGGCGGCGATCGCGATCGCCGTGGTCGCGTTCGCGTCGCTCGTCGTCGCGTGGCAGGCGCAGCAGCGCGTGCGCGCGCTCGAGCAGGAGCTCGTGCGCCGCCAGCAGGCGTCGCAGGAGCAGTCCGCCGAGGCGCGGCTGCTGGCGAAGCAGGCGCAGGACGCGGCGCGCGAGGCGGTGGCCAAGCTCGCGCTCGTCGAGGCGCGCGTGGCCGAGGTCGCGGTGCAGCGCACGCAGCTCGAGGAGCTGATGCAGTCGCTCTCGCGTTCGCGCGACGAGAACGTCGTGGTCGACATCGAGGCCGCATTGCGCGTCGCGCAGCGCCAGTCGCTCATCACCGGCAGCGCCGAGCCGCTCGTCGTCGCGCTCAAGCAGGCCGAGGAGCGCCTCGCGCGCTACAACCAGCCGCGGCTCGAGGGCGTGCGCCGTGCCATCGCGCGCGACCTCGACCGCGTGAAGGCGGTCGGCGTGGCCGACATCGCGGCGCTGACCATCCGCCTCGACGAAGCTGCGCGGCTGGTCGACGACCTGCCGCTCGTGGCGGTGGCCGAGCCGCCCGCGCGCAAGGCCGCGCCGGAGGCCGCGCGTGCGGCATCGGCGCCCGCCGCGCCGGCGCGCGGCACCGGCGGCAGCGGCGACACCGGCTGGTGGCCGGGCTGGACGGCGGCGTGGGGCACCTTCGGCGAGCGCGTGTGGTCGGAGGCGCGTGCGCTCGTGCGCGTGCAGCGCATCGACCACTCCGATGCGCTGATCGTCGCGCCCGAGCAGGCGCTGTTTCTGCGCGAGAACCTGAAGCTGCGGCTGCTGAACGCGCGGCTCGCGCTGCTGTCGCGCCAGTTCGACACCGCGCAGAGCGACCTGCAGGTCGCGCAGGCCGCGCTCGACCGCTGGTTCGACCGCAGCTCGCGCAAGGTGACGAGCCTGCGCGAGACCTTGCAGCAGGTCGCGGCGCAGTCGCGCCAGGTCAACCTGCCGCGGCCCGACGACACGCTCGCCGCACTGGCCGCCGCCGCGGCCGGGCGCTGAGGACTCCGCGATGCGCGCGGTCGTCTGGTTCGTGCTGCTGGCCGCTGCCGCCGTGGTGGCGGCCACCACCCTGGGCAGCAACGACGGGCTGGTGACGTTCTACTGGGGCGGCTGGCGCACCGACCTGTCGCTCAATCTCTTCTTGCTGCTGCTGCTGGCGGGCTGCTTCGTGCTGGTGGGCGCGATCCAGGCGCTGCACGCGCTGCTGTCGCTGCCGCAGCGCGCGCGCGAGTGGCGCATCGCGCAGCGCGAGCGCGTGGCACAGGCCGCGCTGCGCGACGCGCTCGCGCAGTTCTTCGGCGGCCGCTACAGCCGCGCGCAGAAGTCGGCGCAGCGCGCGCTGGCGATCCAGGCCGAGACGCCGCCGATCGCCGGCGACCGCGAGTTCACCTTGCTCGGCCACCTGCTCGCCGCGAGCAGCCTGCACCGTCTGCAGGACCGGCCGCGGCGCGACGATCAGCTGCGCCGCGCGCTCGAGCTCGCCGGCAGCGGCCATGCCTCGCGGTCGGCCGGCGACGGCGTGCGCCTGCTCGCCGCCGAGTGGGCGCTCGACGACCGCGACGCCGAGCGCGCGCTCGAGCTGCTGGCCGACCTGCCGCCCGGTGTGGCGCGGCGCACGCAGGCGCTGCGGCTGCGTCTGCAGGCCGCGCGTCTGGCGCGCCAGCCGGTCGAGGCGCTGCGCACTGCGCGCCTGCTGGCCAAGCACCAGGCCTTTCCGCGCGGCGCGGCGCAGGGCCTGCTGCGCTCGCTCGGCCATGCGGTGCGCTGCTTCGCCTCGGCCGAGGGCGTCGACACGGCGCGCCGGATTGGCTACCGGCTGAACAAAAAAAACTAGATCGAGTTATGGTTGTGGCCGGGGCTGGATGTCGCCCCCGATACGCCGCCCGCGCGCTACCCCGTGCTGGCGGGAGTGAAAACGTTCGAGCTGCAGTATCTCAATCCCGCTCTTGCGTGGGTCAATGCCTGGCCCACGTCCCCGGCCGACCCGTCAATTCCGCGCGCGGTGCGCCTGCGCATCGTGCTCGCCTCGAACGAGGAAATCGTGCGCGTATTCGTGCTGCAATCATGAGAACGCGACAGCGCGGCGTTGCCATCGTGCTCGCCATGGGCGTGGTCGCGCTTGCGGCCATGGCCGCCGCGGCGATCATGGTGTCGCAAAGCACCTGGGCGCGCCAGGTCGAGCTCACCACCGACCATATCCAGGCGCGCTCCGTGCTCCTGGCCGGCGCGGATTGGGCGCGCGCGGTGCTCGCCGATGACCGCCGCCTGAGCAACGTCGATCACCTGGGCGAACCCTGGGCGTTGAAATTGCCGCCGATGCCGGTCGAAAACGGTGAACTTGTTGGCCAGATCGAGGATCAGCAGGGCAAATTCAATCTCAATAACCTGGTGACGCAGGGAAAAATCAACGTGGCGCAGCTCGCGCATTTCCGCAAGCTGCTGGCGACCCTGGGCTTGCCCGCCGAACTTGCCGACGCGCTCGCCGACTGGATCGACGCCGACAGCCAGCCGCAGCCGCGGGACGGGGCCGAGGACGCTTATTATCTCGCTTTGGATCCGCCTTACCTCGCCGCCAACCAGCCGCTGGTCGACACAGATGAACTCGCGCTGGTGCGCGGCTTCGACGACAACGCGCGGGCGCGCCTGCGTCCTTACGTATCGGCGCTGCCCACGGCCACCGCCGTCAATGTGAATACCGCCCCGGCGGAAGTGATCGCCGCGGTGATCGATGGCCTGGACCTTGGCGGCGCCCAATTGCTGGTGGCGCAGCGTGACCGGGCTTATTTTCGCAGCAACGACGACTTCCTCAGACGGCTGCCGCGGGGCGTGGAGGCCGCTACGGGCGACATCGGCGTAGCCAGCGAGTACTTCATGGCGACACTGCGCGTGACCATCGGCGGCGCGCAGGTCTCGGCCCCCCTCGGCCGGGTGGCGGTCGCGCTCGAGGTGCGCCGGGGCTCCGGCTGGCCCGATATCGTATGGCGCAAGTATCTATGAAGGCGCTGAATCAGGAACCAGGGGCCGAGTGGAAACGGACTCCAATTCGAATAGACGCCAATTCAATGCATGCCTTAATCAGGGCTACGCTATGAGCTTGCTTCGAATCTACGGTTCCTTGCGCGAGGCGCCGCAACGGTGTCAATGGGCGCTGATTGGCGAGGGCCGCGAAGCGCTCGTCGGCGAAAGTCCGCTGGCGCAGTTGCCGCAGCGCGCCGAGCGCGTGCAGCTGGTGCTTCCCGCCGCCGATGTCCTGATCACCCGCGCGCGCCTGCCGCAATCGGCCAGGCGCCGCGCCGGATCGGTCCTCGCTTATGCGGTGGAGGATGAGGTCGTGGGCGACCCCGATGCAAACCAGGTGAGCTGGCTCGGCTCCGCCGCGGACACCGATGTGCTCGCGGTTGCCGGCCAAAAGGGGCTCAATGCCTGGCACGATGCACTCGATGCCGCCGGCATCCGCGGCTACGAGGTGCACTGCGAAACCCTGATGTTGCCTTGGATAGAAGGCGAGTGGAGCCTCGCCTGGAACGGCCGCGAGGGATTCGTGCGCACCTCTGAATTCGAAGGCACGGCGACCGACTGCGGCGACCCGGGTTCCCCGCCGCTGTCGCTGCGCCTGATGCTCGATGATGCGAAAACCCGCGGCGAAGCGCCCGCGTCGATCGCGGTGTACGCGACTGCGCCGGACTCACCACCTGAAATCGAGGCATGGCAGCGCGCACTCGGCGTGGCGCTGCGCCTGGCCGAACCCTGGGACTGGCGCACGGCGCCACCCGCGGCCGGGGTCAGCCTGGCGCAGGAACGCGCGCGCTGGCGCCTGCCCCCCGGCACGCTGGCGCGCCTGCGGCCGGCGGCCTGGATCGTGGGCGTAGCCCTCAGCGTGCATGCGCTGGCGCTGGTCGTAGACTGGACGCGGCTCGCGAGCGAGCAGCGCAGCTTGCGCACGCGCATGGAATCGCGTTTTCGCGCGTCCTTCCCCGAGGCGGTCGCGGTGGCAGACCCGGCGCTGCAAATGCGGCGCAAACTGGCCGAGGCGCGCCATGCCGTGGGCCAGCCCGATAGCGGCGACTTTCTGCCGATGATAACGAACGTGGCGGCCGCGCTGAAGCAGGCGCCGCCGGGCGGACTGCGCGTCGCGTCCTACGAGAGCGGGCGCATGACACTCGAAATCGCCGGCGTCGAAGACGCGGCCGTTCGCCGCATCGTGGCGCGGCTGCTCCAATCCGGCTTGCAGGTGGACAAGGGGGCCGCGGCTGCGCCCGCCGCAGCCCGCTCCGGCGGAACCGTGGTCATCACGGTGCATGCGTCATGAAGGCGCGGCTGCGCAAGCTGTGGGAATCGCGCTCGCCGCGGGATCGGCTGATGATCACCGTGCTGGTCGTGCTCGTGGGGGCCGCACTGTACCTGTCGCTGGTGCAGTCGGCGTACCGGGCGCGCACCCAACTGGGTTCGTCCGTGTCCGTACTACGGGCGCAGGCGCTGCGTCTGGATGCGGACGCAAACGAGCTTGCACGCGTGCGCGCCGCGCCTGCGCCCGCCGCGCCGCAGACCGACCTGCGCACGCAGGTGCAGGCCCAGGCGAGCGCTGCCGGACTCGCGCGCGCGTTGCTGCGCATCGATGCCCGGGACGCGGATCAGGTGCAGGTGGTATTCGGCTCGGTGGCGTTTGCGGACTGGCTCGCCTGGGTCGCGACCCTGCAGGCGCAGCACATTCGCCTCGACACAAGCCGCATCGAAGCCCTGAGCACGCCGGGACTGGTGGGCGTAAGCGCCACCTTCACCCGGGCCAAACCGCAGTGAGCCGTTGGCGGCTGATTAGCCTCGGACTTGCCGCCTACGCGCTTGGACTGATCGCCACTGCGCCGGCGACCTTGATCGATGCGCGCCTGGATCAAGCGAGTGCGGGCGCGCTGCGCCTCGCCGAAGCGAGCGGCACGCTGTGGTCGGGAACGGGACAGATCGAGATCCGCGATGCGAACCGCCGCGGCGGAATCGCGAAGAGCATCGCCTGGCGTATTCGACCCGCCTATCTGCTGCGCGCGAAGCTCCTGTACGAAGTCACGCTGGACCATGCGGCCCGGCATTTTTCGGTGACGATTTCGCCGTCGCGGATCGAAGTCGCGGACGCCGACATCAACCTGCCCGCCGCGGCGCTGGGCCTGGGCGTGCCCAAGCTGGCGCCGCTCGGCCTCACCGGCGACATGCTGCTGCACATTGCGCGGCTTGCCTTCGGGCGCGGCTCGGTCCAGGGCAACGCCACGCTGCAATGGCGCGGCGCCGGATCGGCATTTACGCGGGTCTCGCCTCTGGGTGACTATGAACTGCGCCTCGAAGGCGACGGCGCCGCGGTGCAGGCGTCGCTGCGCACTCTGCAAGGACCGCTGCAGCTCGACGGCCAGGGCTCCTGGGCAAACGGGCGCAGCCTCGTGTTCCAGGGCAACGCGCGCGTGCCGCCGCAGCATCTGCAGCAGCTCGCGCCGCTGCTGCGCATGATCGCCATCGATCGCGGCGAAGGCCGCTTCGAGTTGCAACTCAAATAAGAGAACAGCTCTACTTCACGCCGTGGCGGAAGCTGTATCCCTTGTAGCTGAGTATCATGCCCTCGGGCGTGATCTGCTCCAGCGTAAGGCCGGGCGCCACGTTATCGCCTTCGTGCAACAGCCGGCCGTTGATGCCGACCAGACGATCCGCCGCTTTGCCAGAATAGGCATGAACCGAAATCGACATGGGCGGAAGCTCCTGCTGGATCGCGACCGGCAGCTCGGCCACCGTCATCACGACTGGTGCGGGCGCGGCAGCGCCGCGAGGACTACTCCCGCTCGGTGCTTGTTCCGCCAAGGGCACAGGAAGCGGTGCCGCAGTCTTCTTGGCCCAATTGGGTGGGGTGCTCCGCAGCTCGGCTGCGGCAACTGCAGGCGCTGGAGCTTGAGCCGGCGCAGCTACAGCCGCGGCGGCCGGCGCGGAGTTCTGCGCCTGCAGCTCCGGCGCAAGCTTGGGCGCAATGCCAGTCTGCGGCGCCGGGAGCTGGCGCGGCTCGGGCAGTCTTGCCGTATTGGCAGGTGGCGCCAGTACCGCCGGCTCCGACTGCCACGGACGCAGCCAACCGATTGCTATTCCGGCACCCAGCAGAACGAGTGCAAGCAAGCCGTAGGCGAGCAGCGCCGGCTGCTTCGGCGGCGTCGCCGTGGACTGCCCCAGCAGCAGCGTGGGCGCGGCGTTGCGCCGGCGCAGCTGATCGGACTTGCGCAAAGCATCGAGGATGTAGGACACGC
>CAZFET010000064.1:0-13496 GCA_964517545.1 uncultured Burkholderiaceae bacterium | reverse complement strand
CTGGCTGTTCGACCTCGACAACACGCTGCACGACGCGTCGCACGCGGCCATGCCGGCCATCAACCGCGCCATGACCGACTACATCGCCGGCGAGCTGGCGCTGCCCGAGGCCGAGGCCGACCGCCTGCGCACCCACTACTGGCGCCGCTACGGCGCCACCTTGCTCGGCCTGATGTACCACCACGGGGTGCGGCCGGCGCACTTCCTCGATCGCACCCACCGGCTGCCCGGGCTCGAGTCGCGCCTTCGCACGAGCGCCCACGACCGTGCCGCGCTGGCCCGCCTGCCCGGCCGCAAGTTCGTGCTGACCAATGCGCCGGCGGCCTACGCGCTGCGCGTGCTGGGCGCGCTGGGCCTGGCGCGGCACTTCGAGGGGGTGATCGCGATCGAGCAGATGCGCATGTTCGGCCGGCTGCGGCCCAAGCCCGACCGGCGCATGCTGCGCTTCGTGACCGCCCGGCTCGGCGTGGTGCCGGCGCGCTGCGTGCTGGTCGAGGACACGCTCGAACACCAGCGATCGGCGCGGGCGTTGCATATGCGCACCGTCTGGATGACCCGATATCTGCCAACCAGTGCACAGGGACCGAAAGTTGGTGTTCACCCTTGCCGAAAGCCCTTGTATGTGTGTGCCAGAATCAAATCGTTGCAGAGCCTCCGCTCGACGTAATGGCCGATCCCGCACTGGTTCCGGACTCCGACGACGACACCGCCGCGGCACCAGCGGGCGAGGTCAATGGCCGCACTCGCAAGCGCCCGAAGCCCGGCGAGCGGCGCGTCCAGATCCTGCAGACCCTGGCGTCGATGCTCGAACAGCCGGGCGCCGAGCGGGTGACCACCGCCGCGCTGGCCGCCAAGCTCGACGTGAGCGAAGCGGCGCTGTACCGCCACTTCGCCAGCAAGGCCCAGATGTTCGAGGGCCTGATCGACTTCATCGAGTCCAGCGTCTTCACGCTGGTCAACCAGATCACCGAGCGCGAGCCGTCGGGCGCCGTGCAGGCCCGCAAGATCCTGACCGTGCTGCTGCAGTTCGGCGAGAAGAACCCCGGCATGACCCGCGTGATGGTGGGCGACGCGCTGGTGTTCGAGCACGAGCGGCTGCTGGCGCGCATCAACCAGTTCTTCGACCGCATCGAGAGCCAGCTGCGCCAGAGCCTGCGGCTCGCGGCGGAGTCGGCCGGCTCGCTCACGCCGACGGTCGACGCCAACGCGCAGGCCTCGGTGCTCGCCAGCTTCGCCGTCGGCCGCCTGCAGCGCTATGCGCGCTCGGGCTTCCGGCGCATGCCGACCGAGCATCTCGACGCCGCGCTGAACCTGCTGGTCGCCTGAGCATTCCGGCGGCGCCGGCCGCGCCATGCTGAGCGTCGAGTTCGGCGGCGAGCGGCTCGTGCTGCTGGCCGACAAGGCGGCCTTCCTGCCCGACCACGCCACCTTGCTCGTGGCCGACGCGCACGTCGGCAAGGCGGTGAGCTTTCGCCGCCTCGGCGTGCCGGTGCCGCGCGGCACCACCACCGGCACCCTGCAGCGCATCGGCGCGCTGGTCGAGCGGCTCGGCGCGCGGCGCGTGGTGTTCCTCGGCGACTTCCTGCACTCGTCGCGCGCGCACGCGCCATCGACCCTGGGCGCGGTGGCGCGCTGGCGGCAACGGCACGCCGCGCTCGATCTCGTGCTGGTGCGCGGCAATCACGACGACCGTGCCGGCGATCCGCCGGCCGCGCTGCGCTTCACGGTGGTCGACGAGCCGCTGCGCCTGGCCGGGCTCGCGCTGTGCCACCACCCGCAGCCGGTGGACGGCGCGTACGCGCTCGCCGGCCATCTGCACCCGTGCGTCACGCTGCCCGGCCGCGCGGGCGAGCGGCTGCGGCTGCCGTGCTTCCACTTCGGCCAGCGGGTCGGCGTGCTGCCGGCGTTCGGCGAGTTCACCGGCATGCACCCGGCCGACCTCGGCGCGGACGACCGCGTGTTCGCGGTGGCCGACGAGTGCGTGATCGAGCTGCCGCGGCGCTGAACGCCGCCGCGCCGGCCTGCAGCGGCCGCATCGGGCCGCGCGCCGGGGCCGGCCGCGCGAGGGTCGGCCGCTACACTGCCCGGCGATGATCGACGACCGCCTCGAACGACTGATGACGCGTGCCGACGCGCTGCTCGCGCGACTCGAACGCGTGCTGCCTCACCCGCTGGCGGCGCCGGACTGGCAGGCGTCGATCGCGTTTCGCTATCGCAAGCGCGGCGGCTCGGGCTGGCTCGAGCCGGTGAAGCACGTGTCGACCATCCGCCTGTCCGACCTGCGCGAGGTCGATGCGCAGAAGGAGCGCCTCGTGCGCAACACGCGTCACTTCGTCGACGGCCGGCGCGCCAACAACGTGCTGCTGACCGGCGCGCGCGGTACGGGCAAGTCGTCGCTGGTCAAGGCCTGCCTGAACGAGTTCGCGCCGCGCGGCCTGCGGCTGATCGAGGTCGACAAGGCCGACATGGTCGACCTGCCCGACCTGGTGGACCTCGTGGCGGAGCGGCCCGAGCGCTTCGTCGTGTTCTGCGACGACCTGAGCTTCGACGAGGGCGAGCCCGGCTACAAGGCGCTGAAGTCGATGCTCGACGGATCGGTCGCGCAGGCCAGCGACAACGTGCTGATCTACGCCACCAGCAACCGCCGCCACCTGCTGCCCGAGTACATGAAGGAGAACCTCTCCTACACGCACACCGACGACGGCGAGGTGCACCCGGGCGAGGTGGTCGAGGAGAAGATCTCCCTGTCTGAGCGGTTCGGGCTGTGGATCAGCTTCTACCCGTTCTCGCAGGAGGAGTACCTCGCGATCGTTGCGCAGTGGCTGCGCGCCTACGGCGTGCCCGAAGCCGAGCTCGCCGCGGCGCGTCCGGCGGCGCTGGTGTGGGCGCTGGAGCGCGGCTCGCGCTCGGGGCGCGTGGCGATGCAGTTCGCGCGCGACTGGTCGGCGCGCGACGAGGCCGAGCGGTGAGCGGCGCGCGATGACGCAGGCCCGCGCGGCGCGCCCGGCGGCAGCCGTCGACGTCGAGAAGTCCGAACTGCGCCGTCCGGTGGACGTCGCGGTGGGCGTGCTCATCGACGGCGAAGGCCGCTTCCTGCTCACGTCGCGGCCCGACGGCAAGGTCTACGCCGGCTACTGGGAGTTCCCGGGCGGCAAGTTCGAGCCGGGCGAGACCGTCGAGCAGGCGCTGCGCCGCGAACTGCACGAGGAGCTGGGCATCACCATCGGCGCCGCGCATCCGTGGCACGAGCAGCTGTTCGACTACCCGCATGCGCTGGTGCGGCTGCACTTTTGCAAGGTGCACGCGTGGAGCGGTCGCTTCGAGATGCGCGAGGGCCAGCGCATGGCGTGGCAGACCTTGCCGGTCGAGGTGCGGCCGGTGCTGCCGGGCACGCTGCCGGTGCTGCGCTGGTTCGCCGAGGAGCGCGGGCACACGGGTCCGACGCATCTCGAGTAGCTACACTGACCGCATGAACACGGCCGCCCGCAACCCGACGGACTGGCTCGACGACGTGAAGTGGGACCGCGACGGCCTCGTGCCCGCGATCGCGCAGGAAGCGTCGTCGGGCGACGTGCTGATGGTCGCGTGGATGAACCGCGAGGCGCTGGCGAAGACCGCCGAGCTGGGCGAGGCCGTCTACTGGAGCCGCTCGCGCGGGCGCCTGTGGCACAAGGGCGAGGAGTCCGGCCACGTCCAGAAGGTGCACGAGCTGCGGCTGGATTGCGACCACGACGTGGTGCTGCTGAAGGTCACGCAGCTCGGCCACGAGCCCGGCATCGCCTGCCACACCGGCCGTCACTCGTGCTTCTACCAGCGCTACGAAGGCGGCGCGTGGCGGGCCGTGGATCCGGTGCTGAAGGACCCCGAGCGCATCTACCGCTGAGCGATCCGATGAGCGACGCACGCACGAGCAACGACACCCTGGCGCGGCTGGCCGCCGTGATCGAGTCGCGCCGCGCCGGCGATCCCGACCGCAGCTACGTCGCACGGCTGTTCGCCAAGGGGCCCGACGCGGCGCTGAAGAAGGTCGGCGAGGAGGCCACCGAGGTGGTCATGGCCGCCAAGGACGGCGACCCGAAGAAGCTGGTCGCCGAGGTGGCCGACCTGTGGTTCCACTCGATGATCGTGCTGGCCGCGCACGGGCTCGCGCCGGCCGACGTGCTGGCCGAACTCGAGCGGCGCGAAGGGCAGTCGGGGCTGGAGGAGTTCGCGGCGCGCAAGGCGCGTTCGCGGGAACAGGAGTCACCATGAACGACATCGTCACGCCCGCGGCGGGCAGCGCCGGCAAGACGCCCGAGGAGCTGGCGGGCCTCAAGACCGTCACGCAGGTGGTCTACGCGCTGCAGGCGCTGGCCTTCCTGTGGGGCATCACGGCCATCGTCGGCATCGTCATCAACTACGTGAAGCGCGACGACGCGCGCGGCACCCTGTACGAGAACCACTTCGACTGGCAGATCCGCACCTTCTGGTGGGGCCTGCTGTGGGGCGTGGTCGGCGTGGTGCTGAGCCTCGTGTTCGTCGGCATCTTCGTGCTGATCGCCGTGTGGATCTGGATGATCTACCGCGTGGTCAAGGGCTGGCTCAAGCTGAGCGAGGGCAAGCCGGTGGTGCCGGCACAGATCGGGTGACACATCGATGAGCGCGGATCCGAACTGCATCTTCTGCAAGATCGTCGCGGGCCAGATCCCGTCGAAGAAGGTCCACGAGGACGACGAGATCCTCGCGTTCCACGACATCCATCCGTGGGCGCCGGTGCACTTCCTGATGATCCCGAAGCAGCACATCGCCACCTTCTCCGACGTGACCGACGCGCACCAGGCGCTGCTCGGCCGCATGATGGTGCTGGCGCCGAAGCTGATCGCCGCGCTCGGCGTGACCAACGGATTTCGCACCGTCATCAACACGGGACGGGACGGCGGCCAGGAGGTCTACCACCTCCACATGCACGTCATGGGCGGTCCCCGGCCGTGGCTGAAGGGCTGAGGCGCTGACCTAGAATCCGCGCAACTCTCTCCTGAGAAGGGGCACGTCATGGGATCCTTCAGCATCTGGCATTGGCTGATCGTGCTGCTCGTCGTGGTGCTGATCTTCGGCACCAAGAAGCTCAAGAACATCGGCTCCGACCTCGGCGGCGCCGTCAAGGGCTTCAAGGAAGGCATGAAGTCCGGCAGCGAGCCGGCGGACGCGCCGCCGCAGCAGGTGGGCACCAACAAGTCGGCCGACGCGAACACCGTCGACGTCGAGGCCAAGACCAAGTCCTGATCCCGGCGCCGCGCGCGCCGGCGCGCATGCCGCTCCGCGAGCCATGATCGACTTCGGCTTCGACAAGATCGCGCTGATCGGCGCCGTGGCGCTCATCGTCATCGGGCCCGAGAAGCTGCCGCGTGTCGCGCGCACGGTCGGCCACTTCATCGGCAAGGCGCAGCGCTACGTGGTCGACGTTAAGGCCGAGGTCAACCGCTCGATCGAGCTCGAAGAGCTCAAGAAGATGAAGACCCAGTTCGAGGACGCGGCGCGCAACGTCGAGCAGACGGTGAACACCGAGCTGCGCGAGACCAGCGCCGAGTTCGAGAAGAACTGGTCCGAGGCCACGGCCGGGCTCGACGGCTCTGCGGGCGGCGCGTCGTCGGCGACGTCCGAGCCACTCGCGCCGCCGCCGCTCAGCTACAAGAATCCGAAGAAGAACTGGCGCCTGAAGCGCGGCGCGACGCCGCAGTGGTTCAAGCAGCGCGCCGGCATCCGCACGCGGGCGCAGTCGGGCGCGGCGCGCGTCGCGCGCTTCCGTCCGCCGCGCGCCTCCACATGAGCGGCGGCGGTCCCGAGCGCGACGAACTCGAAGGCACCGAGCAGCCGTTCGTCTCGCACCTGATCGAGCTGCGCGACAGGCTGCTGCGCGCGATCATCGCCATCGGCATCGCGTTCGGCGCGCTCGCGCTGTGGCCGGGTCCGGCCGCGCTGTACGACCTGCTGGCCGCGCCGCTGGTGGCCAATCTGCCGCAGGGCGCGACGATGATCGCCACCAACGTGATCTCGCCGTTCCTGGTGCCGCTGAAGATCACGCTGATGGCCGCGCTGTTCGTGGTGCTGCCCTACGTGCTCTACCAGATCTGGGCCTTCGTCGCGCCGGGGCTGTACTCGCACGAGAAGAAGCTCGTGCTGCCGCTGGTGATCTCGAGCACCTTGCTGTTCTTCGTCGGCGTGGCGTTCTGCTACTTCTTCGTGTTCGGCCAGGTGTTCAAGTTCATCCAGGGCTTCGCGCCCAAGAGCATCACCGCCGCACCGGACATCGAGGCCTACCTCGGCTTCGTGCTGACCATGTTCATCGCGTTCGGCGCGGCCTTCGAGGTGCCGGTGGTGGTGGTCGTGCTGGCGCGCATCGGCGTGGTCAGCATCCAGAAGCTCAAGGACTTCCGCGGCTACTTCATCGTGGTGGCCTTCATCATCGCCGCCATCGTCACGCCGCCGGACGTGATCTCGCAGCTCGCGCTCGCCATCCCGATGTGCCTGCTGTACGAGGTGGGCATCTGGGCGGCGCAGCTGTTCATCAAGCACACGAAGGCGCCCGACGAGGAGTCGGCCAAGGACGCCCCGGCGCCCTGAGCGTCGCGACCGCGGCTGCGGCTCGCGGCTACTGCTCGCGGCGCACCGGCGGCGGCGGCCGCTGCGCCACCGTGACGCTGGTCTCCAGCGACTTGTCGCCGCGCTGCAGGCCGATCACCGCGCGCGAGCCGGGTTTCAACGCCGCCACGGCCGCGAGCAGCTGTGCCGTGTTGGCCACCGGCCTGCCGGCCACCTGCGTGACCACGTCGCCCGGCTTGATGCCGCCTTCGCTGGCCGGGCCGTTGTTCAGCACGCCCGTGATCAGCACGCCCTCGCGCACCGGCAGGTTGAAGGTCTGCGCGATCTCGGGCGTCAGGTCGCGCGGCTCGACGCCGATCCAGCCGCGCGTGACGGTGCCGTCGCGCACCAGCGCCTCCATCACCTGGCGCGCGGTGCCGGCCGGAATGGCGAAGCCGATGCCCAGGCTGCCGCCGGTGCGCGAGTAGATGGCGGTGTTGATGCCCACCAGCTGGCCGGCCGTGTCGACCAGCGCACCGCCGGAGTTGCCCGGGTTGATGGCGGCGTCGGTCTGGATGAAGTTCTCGAACGTGTTGATGCCGAGCTGGTTGCGGCCGAGCGCGCTGACGATGCCGGCCGTCACCGTCTGGCCGACGTTGAACGGATTGCCGATCGCCAGCACCACGTCGCCCACCTGCAGCCGCGTGTCGTCGCCGAAAGTCACCACGGGCAGCTTGTCGAGATCGATCTTCAGCACCGCGACGTCGGTCTCGGGGTCGGTGCCGATCACGCGGGCGCGGGCGCCGCGGCCGTCGGTCAGCAGCACCTCGATCTCGTCGGCGCCGTCGATCACGTGGTTGTTGGTCAGCAGGTAGCCCTCGGGCGAGACGATGACGCCCGAGCCGAGGCCCACCTGCGGCTGCGAGCGCAGGCTGCGCGGGTCGCCGAAGAAGAAGCGGAACCACGGGTCGTTGGCGTTCGGGTTGCGCGCCGGTGCCTTGTTGGCGGTGACCGAGACCACGGCCGGCGCGGCGCGGCGGGCCGCGCTGCTGTAGCCGGTGGCCGCCGGTGCGACCGGCGCCGGCGGCGCGGTGAAGATCGAGACCGTGGAGGCGACACCCGGCACCGGCGGACGCGACAGCCACTCGGGCTTGAGCGTCACCACGACGAACAGCACGGCGACGGCCACCGTCACCGCCTGCGAGAAAATCAGCCAGGTTCTGCGCATCCCTCACGCCCGAAAGCCGCCATGGCCCGACGCTCCGACATCGAGTCGTACCTGAACACCTTGCTCGAGGCCGACCGCTTCCAGGATTATGGGCCGAACGGTCTGCAGGTCGAGGGTCGCGACGAGGTGCGCAAGATCGTCTCGGGCGTCACCGCGAGCCGCGACTTCATCGACGCCGCGATCGCCGCCGGCGCCGATGCGCTGCTGGTGCATCACGGGCTGTTCTGGCGCGGCCACGACGGCCGGCTCACCGGCTGGCTGAAGGCGCGCGTCGAGCGCCTGCTGGCGGCCGGCGTGAGCCTGTTCGCGTACCACCTGCCGCTGGACGCGCACGCCGAGCTCGGCAACAACGCGCAGCTCGGCGCACGACTCGGCCTCGCGGCCGATGCGCGCTTCGGCGAGCAGGACCTGGGCTTCATCGGCGCGGCGCCGACGGCGTCGCTCGAGGCGCTCGCGGCCACGGTGCACGAGTGGCTGGCGCGCGAGCCGCTCGTGGTGCCCGGCGACGGCCGGGCGTTGTCACGCATCGCGTGGTGCACCGGCGGCGCACAGGGCTTCTTCGAAGCCGCCGTGGCCGCCGGCGCGGACGCCTTCCTGACCGGCGAGATCTCCGAGCCGCAGGCGCACCTGGCGCGCGAGACCGGCGTCGCCTTCCTCGCCTGCGGGCATCACGCCACCGAGCGCTACGGCGCGCCGGCAGTGGCTGCGCACGTGGCCGGGCGCTTCGGCCTCGTGCACGAGTACATCGAGATCCCGAATCCGGCGTGAGCGCCGGAGCAGCGCCCGCTCAGAAAGCGTAGTTCAGGCCGACCGAGTACAGGTCGATCTTCGGCTTGGTGCCGAACGCCTTGACGTCGTAGCGCTCCCACTCGCCGCGCAGCGACAGCTGGCTGCTCAGGTCGTACTGCACGCCCAGGCCGAGCTTGGCGTCGCTGCCGCGCTCGCTGGCCCCCGGCGTCGACAGCTTCACGTCGGCCAGGCCCACGCGGCCGAGCAAGGTCCACTGCGGCGCCACCGGCAGCAGGCCGACCGCGTCGATGTACGCGCCGCGTGCCTTGGCCGAGCCTGCCGGGCCCTTCAGCTTGCCGAGGTCGACCGCGCCGCCTTCGATCGCGAAGTGCGGGCCGAAGCGGTAGCCGCCGTAGAGCTTGAGGCCGGTGCCGGAGCTGTCGCCGCTGACGCCGCCCACGCTGGACGCATCCCAGTCGGGCTTGCCGAGGCTGCCGCCGACCACGATGCCGCGGTCGGCTGCGAAGGCGGTGCCCGCGAGGCCGAGCACGGCGGCCGCGACGAGCGAGCGGGACAAGGCATGCGAGCGAGCGATGGTCTTGATCATCGAGTTCTCCAGTGGTTGAACACGCAGACCCTCGGCGCGAGCGCCTTCGGGTCGGGTTCATGATGGGTGGGCGAGCGCGGCGTTCCGGCGTCGCGTGGGTGAAGTTTTGTTGCCCATGCGCCGGGTTCCGCTCTCAAGGGGAACGGACGCGTGACGCCTGCAAGCGGATGCTTCGGGCGTTTCGTGCGAGGCGACAATCGGGCATGCGTTCGACATCCGCACCGCTGCTGATCACGATGGGCGACGCCTGCGGCATCGGCCCCGAGATCGCCGCGATGGCCTTCGCGCGCGGCGCGGCCGGCGGCTGCGTCGTGGTGGGCGACCTCGAGGTCATGCGCCGCGCGGCGCGCGTGGCGGGCGAACGGCTGCCGCTGGCGCGGCTCGACTCGCCGCTCGAGGCCGCCGACGTGCCGCCGCGCTGCGTGCCCGTGTGGGTGCCGCCGGGGATGCCGGCGGACGTCGCGCAGTCGCCGCTCGGCCGCGTGGATGCGCGCGCCGGCCGCGCGGCGGCCGTGTGCATCGAGCACGCCGTGGCGCGCGTGCAGGCGGGCGAGGCCGCGGGGCTCGTGACCGCGCCGCTGCACAAGGAGGCGCTGCACGCGGCCGGCGTGCCGTACCCGGGGCACACCGAGATGCTGCAGGCGCTGGCCGGCGGCGTGCCGGTGCGCATGATGCTGGCCAACGACGAACTGCGCGTGGTGCTGGTGACCGTCCACGTGGCGCTGCGCGACGCGATCGCTCAGGTCACGCGCGAGCGCGTGCTCGAGACGATCCGCATCGCGCACGCCGCCTCGGCGCGCTGGGGCGTGCCGCGTCCGCGCATCGCGGTGGCGGGCCTCAACCCGCACGCCGGCGAAGGCGGACTGTTCGGCGACGAGGAGACGCTTCACATCGCGCCGGCCGTCGCGGCGGCGCGTGCCGACGGCATCGACGCCAGCGGGCCGTTCGCGCCCGACACGGTGTTCATGCGCGCCCGTCACGCGCCGGGGCATCCGGGCGAGTTCGACGTCGTGGTCGCGATGACGCACGACCACGGGCTGATCCCGGTGAAGTACCTCGGCGTGGAGCGCGGCGTGAACGTCACGCTCGGGCTGCCGTTCGTGCGCACCAGCCCCGATCACGGCACCGCGTTCGACCTCGCGGGCACGGGCCGCGCCGACCCGTCGAGCCTCATCGCGGCGATCGGCATGGCGCGGCGGCTGGCCGCGCCGCTCAGTGGGTCGTCGTTTCGTTCGACGACGTGTTGACGCCCAGCGCCGCGAGCTGCTTGCGTGCGCGCGCCGTGGCGCGCTCGATCAGGTAGGCGTTCTCGAAGGCCCGCAGCCGCCCGGTCTCGCACATGCGCTTGACCATGCGCGCGGTCATCGAGATCGTCTGCTGGTGCTTGCGGCCGCGCGTGAACACGAAGAACGCGCGGCCCGGGCTCACGTAGCTCAGGCGCACCTTCTGCCACTGGTCGTTCAGGTGCATCTGGTACGCGAAGCCGAGCTGGATGTGGTCGATGAGGTCGGGCCCGCGCGTCGGGTCGGGCGGCTCGCCCGGCGGCAGGCCGTCGATGTTGATGTCGACCTCGGTCAGCTCGGGTTCGGCGCCGACCTCGATGTCGACCTTGCCGTCCCAGTCGACGGCGCGCTCGTCCACCAGGCCGATCTGCTCGGCTTCCTCGGGCGTGAACTGGCGCGCGTAGACCACGTCCTCGAGCACCGGCACCACGTCGTGGCGGCGCAGGTCGTCGGTGCTGGGCAGCGCCGCGCCGAAGATCGAGTCGAGCTGCCGCACCAGCAGGTTGTGGTCGAGCTGGCTCATCTCGCCGCCCTTGAGCGACTCGGCGTGCGCCGGCAGCAGCTTGCCGAAGAAGTCCTTCTTCGCGGCGTCGGGCCAGCCGATCATCGCGAGGCCCTCGTTGAGGTCGCGCATCATCTGCGGCAGCGCGAGCAGGAAGTTCTTGCGCTGCGCGGGTGCGCCCTTCGGCTGGATGCTCATCACGAGCTCGCGCGCCGCACGGCGCATGCGTGCGAGCACGGTCGGGTCGTCGGCGCGCTTGCGCGCCGCGTGCACGATCGCCTGGCTCCACACCTGCGTGAGGAACTCGCGCATGAACTCCGGCAGCAGCACCGGGGCGAGCGCCGCGTGCAGCTGCTGCATGTAGCGCTGCTGCAGGCGCAGCTCGTCTTCCTTCACGTCGAGCAGCGCCGGCGTGTCGCCGCGGCCGGCGGCCTCGACCTCCTCCTTCACCTGGCTGGCGATGAAGTTCTCGAGCTCGACGAGCTTGCCCTCGTAGAGCTCCATCTGGTCGAAGTCGCCGGTGACGATTTCCTGCACGAGCTCGCGCACCTGCTGCAGGAAGTGCGCGCCCGGGCCCTCGTCGAAGTCGTCGAACGCGCAGGCCAGCGACGCGATGCGGTTGACGAAGCGGCGCACCGGATGGCGGCGCGACGAGAAGAACGTGACGTCGCCCAGCGCCACGCGCAGCACCGGCAGCTGCAGGCGCGCGATCTGGCGCGCCATCTGCGGCGGCACCTTCGGGTCGGAGAGGATCTGGTCGAACAGGCTGCCGACCACGTCGATCACCATGTGATCGAGCGCGCCGGTCGACGCCGCGCGCAGCTCCTCGCGGTGCGTGCGGATCAGGTTGGCGTTGGCGTTGGCGTGCAGCGCCTCGTCGAACATGCCCGGGCTGCTGCTGCGGCGGAACTCGCCCGGCAGGTTGCCGAGATAGGCGAGCTTGCGCAGCAGCGCCATCATCTGCGCGTCGACGTTGCCGATCGGCGTGCCGCGGCGGTAGTACTCGGGCGAGTAGCGGCCCGGCCCGCCGCCGGGGCCCGACGGCGAGACCGTGCTGGCGCCGCCGCGCGTGGAGCCGCCGAGCGCGGCGCCGCCATGGGTGCCGTGCGACGAGTGCGTGCCGTGCGACGAGTGCGTAGAGCGCGAGCCGCGCGACAGCGCGTCGCTCTCGTGGTAGCCCGAGCCCGGCCCGCCGGCGAAGCTCGATCCGGGCTGGCCCGCCGCCCCCGAGTGCGGAAAACCGGAATGCTGGAACCCCGACGGATAGCCCGACGCGGGGCCCGACTGCGAGTGCGGGAAGGTCATCGGCGAGCTCTCGCCGGGCAGGCCGAGCGTCTCGTCGAAGCTCGACGCCGGCCCCTGCCGTCCCTCGGGCCCGAAGTGGCGCAGGTACTCGATGCCCGGGCCCTCGACCGTCTTGAGGGCGAGGCCCGCCGGCAGGAAGCCGCGCGCGCAGGTCGGCCGAGATCTCCGAGTAGCAGGTGCGGATCGCCGGGCCGAGCATGTGACCGAGCTCGCGGCCGATCACGCGCCGCGACTCGTTGTCGTCGGAGCCGGCCTCGATGGCGCGCAGCAGCGCCTTGCCGATGACCTCGGGACGCAGCGGGTTGCGGTCCTTCTCGGAGCGCCCGAGGCGCAGCACGCCGCTCATGTAGCCGTCGAGCTCGCGCAGTTCCCATTCGCAGTCGGTCAGGATCGCCTGCGCGAAGCGGTCGGCGCTGACCATCTCCTCGACCTGCTTGTCGTCGACCAGCGTCAGCGACTGCCAGTCGGTGGCCACGGAACGGCCCGGCGCGTCGCGCGGCAGCAGCTCCTTGTGGACCTTCTGCGCCAGGGTGTCGGCGAACGCGAGGTTGAACGCCGCCAGCTTGCGGCGCAGCTCGAACTGCGCGCCCATGTAGAGGTCGCGCTGGCGGATGTTGGGCGCTGCGAGCGCGGCGTTGCCGAGCGACTCGACCAGCCGGTCCGCGACCTGCGCCACCGCCGAGCGGATGCGCGCAAGCGCCGCCAGCAGCGCGGCCTGCGCCCGTGGGTCGGCGAGGTTGATCGTGGTCGGGGTCACTCGGGGTACGGCGCGGGGCCGGGCGGGGCCACCCCCGCCACCGGCGTGTCGATCAGCACGAAGTATGCGGCCAAACGCGCGCGCGCCGCGCGCCCGGAACCCCCGTCAGCGCTTCAATGCGTCGCGGATTTCGCGCAGCAGCACCACGTCTTCGGGCGGCGCGGCCGGCGCCGGGGGCGGCGCTTCCTTCTTCAGGCGGTTGATCTGCTTGACCATCATGAAAATGATGAACGCCAGGATGACGAAGTTGAACGCGACGGTGATGAAGTTGCCGTAGGCGAACAGCGGCACGCCGGCCTTGGACAGCGCCTCGTACGTCATGGGTCCGTTGTAGCCGGCCGGCGGGTCGGCGAGCTTGATGAAGTAGTTGGAGAAGTCGAGCCCGCCCAGCAGGCGCCCGACGATGGGCATGATCAGATCCTTGACCACCGAATCGACGATCTTGCCGAAGGCCGCACCGATGATGACGCCGACGGCGAGGTCGACGACGTTGCCCTTCATCGCGAATTCCTTGAACTCGGACATGA
>CAZFET010000063.1:13314-13657 GCA_964517545.1 uncultured Burkholderiaceae bacterium | reverse complement strand
GACCCCGACTGCGCGCTGGCCCGCTGCAACCGCGGGATCGTGCGCTGGGAGCGGTTGGACGAGCCGGTGAAGGTGCGCGCCGACTTTCAGGGTGGCGTGGTCACGCCGGTCCTCTTCCGCCGCGGAGAGACGCGGCTCGCGGTGCGCACGGTGAACACGCGCTGGTCGCGCGAGACCAGCAGTTCGATCGGCGCGTCGGCGGCCCGCTGCACCATGAGCGCGTCGTCGAGCCGGCGCAGCCGCCAGCCGTCGGCCGCGAGCAGTTCGTCGCCGGCGGCCAGCCCGGCCCGCTCGGCGGGGCTACCGCGCAGCACCTGCTTGACCTGCACGCCGCCCAGCGCGC
>CAZFET010000063.1:0-13304 GCA_964517545.1 uncultured Burkholderiaceae bacterium | reverse complement strand
CTCGTGGCTCCACGCGACGCCGAAGCGCTCGAGCCGATCGCGCAGCGGCAGCTCGGCGGTGCCGTGCACCCACTCGGCCAGCTCGCGCGAGCAGTCGCGGCCGCCGGCCTCGGCCAGTGCGGCGGCGATGTCGCCCTCGCCCAGCGGGCCGCCCGCGCTCGATGCCCACAGCCGGCGCATCACGTCGTCGAGCGTGCCGCGGCCCTCGCTGCGCAAGGTGAGGTCGAGCGCCAGCGCGACCAGCGCGCCCTTGGCGTAGTAGCTCACCGTCGCGTTGGGCGTGTTCTCGTCGGGGCGGTAGTACTTGATCCACGCGTCGAAGCTGGCGTCGGCCACGCTCTGCACGAAGCGCCCGGGCGTGGCGAGCACGGCGCCCGCGTTGCGCGCCACGAGCCTCAGGTAGCGGGCGCTGTCGATCAGCCCGGCGCGGCGCAGCAGCAGGTCGTCGTAGTACGAGGTGAAGCCCTCGAAGAACCACAGCAGCCGCGTGTAGTTCTCGCGCGAGTAGTCCAGCGCCTCGAACTCGCGCGGCTTCAGCCGCTTGACGTTCCAGGTGTGGAAGAACTCGTGGCTGAACAGGCCGAGCAGGGTCACGTAGCCGTCGCTCGTCTCCTTCTGCCCGAAGCGCGGCAGGTCGCGCCGCCCGGCGATCAGCGCGGTGCTCGCGCGGTGCTCGAGCCCGCCGTAGCCGTCGTCCACGCAGTTCAGCATGAACACGTAGCGCTCGTACGGCGGCTTGCGCCGCGGGCCGTGCCAGAAGGCGATCTGCGTCTCGACGATGCGCCGCACGTCGGCCTTCAGGCGCTCGAGGTCGGCGCTCGGCAGCGCGCCGGCGACCACGATCTCGTGCGGCACGCCGCGCAGCTCGAACGCGAGGCGCTCGAAGGTGCCGAGCTCGAACGGGTGGTCGACGCACTCGTGGTAGTCCGCCGCCTCGAACGCGAGGCGGCCGGCGGGGTTCATCGCCGTCGCCACCTGCCAGCCGCGCGGCAGCGCACCGAACGTCACGCGGTGCGGCTCGTCCTCGCGGCCGTGCGCGCGCAGGAACACGCTGGTGCCGTTGAAGAAGCCGCGCCGCGCGTCGAGCCACGCGGTGCGCACCGAGGTGTCGAAGGCGTAGGCGTCGTACTCGATCGCGAGCGGCGCGCCGCCGTGGCAGCGCACGCGCCACGTTGCCTTGTCGAGCTGCTCGACGTCGCGCGCGACCCCGCCCTGCGACGCGGCCAGACCGCTCAGGTGGCGCGAGAACTCGCGCACCATGTAGCTGCCCGGGATCCACACCGGCAGCGAGACCGTCACCTCGCCGCCGGGGCGCGGCACTTCGAGACGGACGTGGAAGCGGTGCGCGTGCGGGTCGGCGACGTCGAGGCGGTAGCGGATCATGCGGCGATTGTCGCCGGCCGCTGCGCGACGCCGGCGCGCGGCGCGCGCGCCGCGCGCGTCACTTCGCGCGCGCGGCCACCAGCATCTTGTCGACCTGGTCGGCGCTCATCGCGCCGGGCACGCGGCGGCCGTTCTCGAACACCAGCGCCGGCGTGCCGTTGACGCGGTGCTTGCGGCCGAGGGCGGCGTTGCGCTCGAGCGCCGAGACGTCGCAGCCGTCGGCGGCGCGCGGCGGCGCGGTGCCGTCGAGCATCCAGGCGCGCCAGGCCTTGACCGGCTCCTTCGCGCACCAGATGTTGCGCGACTTGTCGGGCGAGTCGCCGCCGAGGATCGGATAGAGGAACGTGTAGACGGTCACGTCCTTCACGTTGTTGAGCTCGCGCTCGAAGCGCTTGCAGTAGCCGCAGTTGGGATCGGCGAACACCACCAGCCGGCGTGCGCCGGTGCCCTGCTTCCACACGATGGCGTCCTTCAGCGGCAGCGCCGCGAAGTCGATCGCGGTGAGCTTGCCGATGCGCTCCTCGGTGAGGTTCGTGCGCGAGCGCGTGTCGATGATCTGGCCTTCGATGACGTGGTTGCCCTGCTCGTCGGTGTAGAGCACGTCGGTGCCGATGCGAACTTCCCACAGGCCGGGGATCGGTGTCTTCGACACCTCGTCGATCTTCGGGAAGTTGGGCAGGCGCTCGGCCAGGTTCTTGCGGATCACCGCTTCCTGCGCCACGGCGGCGCCGGCGGCGAGCAGCAGCGCGGCGGCGCCGGCGGCGAGGGAGGTCTTGAGCTTCATGGCGGTGATGGTGTCAGGAGCGCAGCGCCTGCGCGGCGAGCCAGCGCTTCAGCGGCGCGGCATGGTTCACGAGAGTCAGCCCGCGGTTGCGGAGTTCCCGCAGCAGCGGCTGCTCGGCGGCGAAAAGCCGCAGCAGTCCGTCGGTCACGCCGCCCATCGCCAGGGTCGGCCAGGCGCGCTCGCGCACGTAGCGGCGCAGCAGCTTCTCGTCGCCGAGGCCGCGCCACGGCTCGCGCGACGCGATGACGCGCGCCAGCGCGGCCACGTCGGCCAGACCGCCGGTCAGGCCCTGCCCGGCCAGCGGATGCACCAGGTGCGCCGCGTCGCCCAGCAGCACCCAGCCCGGCCCGCACATCGGCTCGGCCCGCGCCAACGCCAGCGGCCACGCGCGGCGTTCGCTGGCGAGACTCAGCGTGCCGGCGGCCCCGCCGGTCGCGTCGGCCAGCGCCTGCTCGAACGACGCCGCGTCCAGGGCCAGCATCTCCTGCGCGCGCGCGGCCGGCAGCGACCACACGAGCGCGTACGAGCGCGCGGGCTCGGGACGGTCGAACGGCAGCAGCGCCAGCACGTCGGGCGAGCGGAACCACTGCCGCGCGATGCCCTGATGCGCGCGATCGGACACCAGCCGCGCGGCCACGCCCTGCTGGCCGTAGTCGCGCAACTCGAAGCGCACGCCCAGCCGCTCGCGCGTGGCCGACGCACGGCCTTCGGCCAGCGCGAGCAGATCGGCCTCGACCTCGTCGGCGGTCACGCTGACGTGCGGCGCGTAGCGGACCGCGTGGCCGAGCTGCGCCTGCAGGCTGCCGGCGTCGACGATCCAGGTCAGCTCGCCCACGCGCTGCTGCCAGGCCGTGAAGTCGAGCGCGGCGCCGGGCACGTCGCCCTCGATGTGCATGTCGTAGACCGGCGTGCGCGCGTCGGCCGGCAGCGCGTCCCACACCTTCAGCTCGGCCAGCAGCGCCACCGCCGCGTGGTTGAGCGCGTAGGCGCGGATGTCCCCGAGCAGCGGCGAGTCCTCGGCCATCGGCAGCGCGACCGCGAGGCCCTGGCGCGACAGCGCGAGCGCCAGCGCGCGGGCCACGATGCCGTCGCCGCGCACGGCCACGTCGAAGCGTTTCATCGGCTTGCATTGTAGTTTTCGAGCCGCCGCAGAATGCCCCGCATGGATACCAAGCTCCTGTTGCGCCGCACCGCGTGGATCGTCGCGGCCCTCGTCGTGCTGCTCGCGGCCGCCGCCGCCGTGCTCGTGGCCACCTTCGACGCCGACCGCTACAAGGGCGTCGCGATCGACTGGATGAAGACCGAGCGCGACCGCAGCCTGGCGATCGACGGGCCGCTGAAGCTGTCGGTCTTCCCGCGCATCGAGGTGAAGGTGTCGAAGCTGCGGCTGTCCGAGAAGGGCCGGCCGGACGAGTTCCTCGCCGTCGACGACGCCGCGCTCGCGCTGCGGCTGTGGCCTCTGCTGTCGCGCCGCGCGGTGGTCGAACGCATCGAAGCGTCGGGCGTGCGCGTGCGCATCGTGCGCGACGCGAAGGGCGCGGCGAACTTCGACGACCTCGTCGGGGCGCGCCCGCAAGGCGCGCCGCCCGCGCCGGCGTCGGTCCCGGCCCCGCCGGACGCGCAGCCGATGGCCTTCGACGTGAGCCGCATCGCGCTGCGCGACGTGCGCGTGTCGGTGCGCGACGCGGCGGCCAGGGTCGCGGGCGACGTCGGCCTGAAGTCGCTCACGAGCGGGCGGCTCGCGCCCGGCGAGCGATCGCCGGTGAGCCTGGAGGCCACGCTCGCGCTCACCGAGCCGGCGCTGCGCGGCGACCTGGCCGGCAAGACCACGCTCGCGCTCGATCTCGCGCGCAAGGCCGTGCAGCTCGACGGCACGAAGCTCACGTGGCGGGGCGACGCGTTCGGCCTGAAGGCGCTCGACGCGACCGTCGAGGGCGACCTCGCCTGGGACGGCCAGGCGCTCGCGGCGCGCGACGTGTCGCTCGGCTTCGGCGCCGTGCTCGGCGAGCTGAAGCTCGCGGGCTCGAGCCTGAAGCTCGACGCCTTCCGCTACGACCCGGCCAAGCAGCAGCTCGCGCTCGAGTCGCTCAGGCTCGCGCTGGCCGGCCAGCGCGCGGGCGACCCGCTCAAGCTCACGCTGGACTGGCCGCGGCTCGAAGCCACCGCCGACGGACTCAAGGGCAGCGCGCTCGGCGGCAGCCTGTCGATCGCGGGCGCGCACAAGCTCGACGGCACGTTCCGCTCGCAGGCGCCGGTCGGCCATTTCGAGCAGTTCCGCGTGCCGCAGCTCGCGCTCGACGTGTCGGGCACCGGCGGGCCGCGCTCCATCCGCGCGCGCATCGGCGCCGACCTGACGGTGCGTGCGGGCCAGGGCACGGTCGCGTTCGACGCGCTGTCGCTGCAGGCCAGCGTGCAGGAGCCGAGCCTGCAGCCGCTGGCGATCGAGGCGCGCGGCCGCGCGGGCTACGGCGGCGGCAAGGCCAGCCTGGCGCTGGCCGGCGAGATCAACCGCAACCGCTTCGACCTCGACGCCCACGCGGCCTTCGGCGGCCGCGTGCCGAACGTGAAGGCGCAGGCGCACTTCGACGTGCTCGACCTCAACCGCGTGCTCGCCTCGGGCGCGGGCGCGACGTCGGCGCCCGCACCGTCCGGCCCCGCGCCGGCCGACACGCCGGTGGCGCTCGACGCGCTGAACGCGCTCGACGGCCAGTTCGCCTTCAGCGCCGGCACGTTCACCCTGCGCCAGTACCGCGTGACCGACGCGCGGCTCGACGCGACACTGGCCGGCGGCATGCTGCGCATCGGGCGGCTGACCGGTCGCGCGTGGGGCGGCACGGTCGACGCGAGCGGCAGCGCCGATGCGAAGTCGGGCCGCGTCGCGCTCAAGCTCGCCGCCAGCGGCGTCGACACCAACGCGCTGCTGAAGGACGTGGCCGGCAAGGACCTGCTCGAAGGCCGTGGCCGCGTGAACGCGGACGTGTCGAGCCAGGGCCGCAGCGTCGGCCAGCTGCGATCGCAGCTCGACGGCACGGTCGCGCTCGACCTGCGCGACGGCGCGATCAAGGGCTTCAACGTCGCGCGCGCCTTGCGCCAGGCGAAGGCGGCGCTGTCGCTGAAGCAGGACGCGGTGGCGAAGGCGAGCGCCGCCGAGAAGACCGACTTCTCCGAGCTCACCGTCAGCGCGCGCATCGCCGACGGCGTGGCGAGCAGCGACGACCTGCAACTCAAGAGCCCGTTCCTGCGCATCGGCGGCGCGGGCCAGTTCGACATCGGCCGCGGCCGCGTCGACTACGTCGCGCGCGCCACCGTGGCCGACACGAGCAAGGGCCAGGGCGGCGCCGAGCTCGACGCGCTGCGCGGCGTGACGGTGCCGGTGCGGCTGAGCGGCCCGTTCGACGCGATCGACTGGAAGGTGCAGTGGTCGGGTGTCGCCGCCGCGGCCGTGGAGTCGCGGCTGAAGGACAAGCTCGGTGAGAAACTAGGCCTCAAGCCGGCGGCGCCGGCCGATCCGGCTGCGTCGGCCCCGGCGCAGCCGAAGAGCGCGAAGGACGCGCTCAAAGAGAAGCTGCTGAAAGGCCTGATGAAGTGAGCGACGCGAGCCGACCGCACGACGACGATGCCTCCGACACCCTGCCCTTCACGCTCGCGGGCGTGCACGTCCACCCGGTGAAGTCCTGCGCCGGCCTCGCGGTGCGCGAGGCGCTGCTGATCGAGACCGGGCTGGAGTTCGACCGTGCCTGGATGCTGGTCGACGCCGAGGGCGAGTTCGTCAGCCAGCGCGAGCTGCCGCGCCTCGCGCTCGTGCGGCCCACCTTGCGCCAGCATGACATGGTGCTGCGCGCGCCCGGCATGCTGGCGCTGCACGTCGCGCTCGACGCGGTGGAGGCGCCGTGCCGCGTGCGCGTGTGGGACGACGAGGTCGCGGCGTACGACATGGGCGACCTCGCCGCGCAGTGGTTCAGCGACTTCGCCGGCACGCGGCTGCGCATGGTGCGCTTCGACCCCGAGCACAAGCGCCTGTCGAACAAGCGCTGGAGCGGCGACATCGACGCCGAGAACGCGTTCTCCGACGGCTTTCCGCTGCTCGTCGTCTCGACCGCGTCGCTGGCCGAGCTCAACCGGCGGCTCGTCGCGGGCGGCCATGCGACGGTCGGCATCGAGCGCTTCCGGCCCAACCTCGTGCTCGACGGCCTCGACGCGCACGGCGAGGACACCTTGCACGAACTGCGCATCGACGCCGACGACGGCCCCGTGGTGCTGCGCCTGGTCAAGCCCTGCGTGCGCTGCTCGATCCCCGACGTCGACCCCGCCAGCGGCGAACGCGGCACCGCCGTGGGCGACACCCTGGCCGGCTATCGCGCCGACCCGCGCATGGGCGGCGGCCTCACCTTCGGCATGAACGCCGTCGTCGTCGAAGGCGTCGAGCGCGTGCTGCGGCCGGGCCAGCGCGGCCGCGCCACGCTCGCGTTCTGATTCACCGCCTGCGCACGAGCGGCCCCATGCAGCGCCTGCCGAGCTGGCAGCTCTTCGCCGTGTGCGTGCTGACCTGGGGCACCACGTGGTACGCCATCACCTGGCAGATCGACTCGGCGGCGCCCGAGGTCGGCGTGGCGTGGCGCTTCAGCCTCGCCGCCGCGGCGGTGCTCGCGCTGAGCGCGTGGCGCGGCGAGCGCCTGCGCTTCACGCGCGCGCAGCACGCGCTGCTGGCGCTGCAGGGCGTGTTCATGTACGGCATCTCGTACATCGCCGTCTACCACGCCGAGCGCCACGTGCCGTCGGGCCTGGCGGCGGTGGGCTACTCGGCCGCGCCGCTGGTCAACGGCATCGGCGCGCGGCTGCTGTTCGGCACGCCGCTCACGCCGCGCTTCCTGGCCGGCGGCGTGGCGGGGGTGGCCGGCGTGGCGCTGATCTTCCTGCCGCAGTTCCGCCAGGCCTCCGAGGGCGGCTCGGTCGCGCTGGGGGCGACGTTCACGGTGGCGGCGGTGCTGCTGTCGTGCACCGGCAGCCTGGCGGCCAGCCGCAACCGCGGCCGCGCGATCCCGTTCTGGCCGGCGCTGGGCTTCGGCATGGCCTGGGGCGCGCTGGCGTCGTGGACGGTGGTCGGCGTGCTCGGGCTCGATCCGGCGCCGCCCGCGCTGGCCACGTGGTGGGCCGCGCTGCTGTACCTCGCCCTGGCCGGCTCGGTGCTCACCTTCGCGTGCTACCTGACCTTGCTCGACCGCCTCGGGCCCGGTCCGTCGTCGGCCATCGGCGTGATGACGCCGCTGCTCGCGCTGGCGGTGTCGACCGCCCTCGAAGGCTATCGGCCGGACCTGTGGGCCTTGACCGGCGCCGCGCTGGCGGTGGCGGGCAACGTGGCGATGCTGCGCCGCTGAGGCGCCCCGGCCGCGTCAGCCCTGCGGTCGCCGCTCGGGCAGCGGGATGAACTCGGTCTCGCCGGGCACGGGGTCGAAACGCATCGCGGCCCAGTCGTCGGCGGCCTGCGCGATGCGCTCCTTGCGCGAGCTGACGAAGTTCCACCACATGTGGCGATGGCCGAGCGGCGCGCCGCCGATCAGCACCACGCGCGCGGGGCGCCCGGCCGTCGCGGCGACGACGGGCGACGCGGCGGCTTCGTCGAGCACCGTCATCGTGTGCGGCTCCACCGGCGCGCCGTCGAGCGTGAAGGGTGCATCGACGCCGTAGAGCGCGCGCTCCTGCGCCGCCGACGGCCCGGGCAGCGCGATGCTCGCACCGGGCGCGAGCGCGATGTCGAGGTACAGCGTGGGCGACAGGGTCGCCACCGGCGAGCGCAGGCCCCACGCCTGCCCGATCAGCACGCGCACCACCGCGCCGCCGCTGCGGTGCTGCGGCAGCGCCGCCGCCGGCGTGTGCGCGAAGGTCGGCGCGTCCTCCTCGTGCTCGGCCGGCAGCGCGGCCCACAGCTGCAGGCCGTGGCTGGTGCGCGTGAGCCCTAGCAGGTCGTCGGGCGTGCGCTCCGAGTGCACGATGCCGCGGCCGGCGGTCATCCAGTTGACGGCGCCGGGCTCGATGCGCTGCACGACGCCGGTGGAGTCGCGGTGCATCAGCGCGCCCTCGAACAGGTAGGTCACGGTGGCCAGGCCGATGTGCGGGTGCGGACGCACGTCGTGGTTGTCGGACGGGGTCGCCACCGTCGGCCCGAAGTGATCGAAGAACAGGAACGGCCCGACCGCCTGGCGCTGCGCCGACGGCAGCAGGCGCCGCACGACGAAGCCGCCGCCGAGGTCCTTGGTGTGGGGCTGGATGTGCATGGCGGCGGACTCCTGGCTGCGGCGGCGCCGGCGGGCGCCGAGGCCGCCGATCATGCCGCGAAACCCGGGCCGCCGCGGGGGCCGGCGCGGGTGTCGGCGCGGGGGCCGGCGCAGGTGCCGGTGCGCGTGCCGGTGCGTCGCCCGCGGCACGGTCGGCTCGTAGAATCGCCGCTCCCCCGCCCAGGTCCTGCGGACCCGCTGTGTCATGAGTCTCCAATGCGGCATCGTGGGCCTGCCCAACGTCGGCAAGTCCACCCTCTTCAACGCGCTGACCAAGGCCGGCATCGCCGCCGAGAACTACCCGTTCTGCACGATCGAGCCGAACGTCGGCGTGGTCGAACTGCCCGACCCGCGCCTGCAGCAGCTCGCCGCGATCGTGAAGCCCGAGCGCGTGGTGCCGGCGATCGTGGAGTTCGTCGACATCGCGGGCCTGGTGGCCGGCGCGAGCAAGGGCGAAGGCCTGGGCAACCAGTTCCTCTCGCACATCCGCGAGACCGACGCGATCGTCAACGTGGTGCGCTGCTTCGAGGACCCGAACGTCATCCACGTGGCCGGCAACGTCGACCCCGTGTCCGACATCGAGTTCATCCAGACCGAGCTGTGCCTGGCCGACCTGGCCACGGTCGAGAAGAGCCTCGCGCGCAACGTGAAGCTCGCCAAGGCCGGCGGCGACAAGGAAGCGCAGCGCCTGGTCGACGTGCTGAACAAGTGCCAGGCGTCGCTGAACCAGGGTCGCCCGGTGCGCTCGATCGACTGGAGCAAGGAAGAGCTCGCGGTGCTCAAGCCGCTGTGCCTCATCACGGCCAAGCCGGCGATGTTCGTCGGCAACGTCGCCGAAGACGGCTTCGAGCACAACCCGCACCTCGAACGGCTGCGCGCGTACGCGGCCACGCAGAAGGCGCCGGTGGTCGCGATCTGCGCCAAGACCGAGGCCGAGCTCGCCGACATGGCCGACGAGGACAAGGCGCTGTTCCTGGCCGAGATGGGCCAGAGCGAGCCGGGCCTGAACCGGCTGATCCGCGCGGCGTTCCAGCTGCTCGGGCTGCAGACGTACTTCACCGCGGGGCCGAAGGAAGTGCGCGCGTGGACCATCCACGTCGGCGACACCGCGCCGCAGGCCGCTGGCGTCATCCACACCGACTTCGAGCGCGGCTTCATCCGCGCGCAGACGATCGCGTTCGACGACTTCGTCGCCTGCGGCGGCGAACAGGGCGCCAAGGACGCCGGCAAGATGCGCTCCGAAGGCAAGGACTACGTCGTCAAGGACGGCGACGTGATGAACTTCCTCTTCAACGTGTGATGCGGCGCCATCCGGTCACCCCGTGCCGCGCCGCCCGCGGGATGCGGTGATGCAGGCGCGCGCACCCGCGGGGACGTCGACCGCGGCGTGGGCGCTGCCCCTGCTCGGCACGGCGCTCGCCTACGTGGTGGCCGGCCTGCTGGCGCTGCAGCTCGCGATCCCGCCGGGCTACGCGTCGCCCCTGTGGCCGGCCGCCGGCATCGCGCTGGCCTGCGTGCTGCGCTTCGGCTGGCCGGCCTTGGCGGGCGTGCTGATCGGCTCGTTCGCCGCCAACGAACTGTCGACGCGCGCCGCGCACGACCTCGCGGCGCACCTGATGCACGCGGCGATGGCCGCGGGCGCCGCGCTGCAGGCGGCGGCCGGTGCAGCGCTGGCGCGACGCTTCGTGCGCCGCCCGCAGTCGCTGCTGGAGGCCGGCGACGTGCTTCGCTTCCTCGCGCTCGTCGCGCCGCTCGCCTGCGTGCTCAGCGCCTCGGTGGGCGTGTCGTCGCTGCTCGCCGCGGGCGCCCTGCCGCTCGCGCAGGCCCCGATGAACTGGGTCACGTGGTGGGCCGGCGACGCGTTCGGCGTGCTGATCGCCGCGCCGGTGGCGCTGGCGCTGTTCGGCCTGCCGCGCGAGGACTGGGCCGGGCGCCGCGTGGCCGTCGCGCTGCCGCTCGTGCTCGTCACGCTGCTGCTGGCCATGGGCATCGAGCGCGTCGCGCGCACCGATGCGACGCGCACGCAGGGCATCTTCGAGCGCGACGCGGCGGCCGCGACCGAGGCCTTGCGGCGCGGGCTGCGCGACACCTTGCACGCGCTGCAGGCCGTGCGCACGGTGTACATCGCGTCGTTCGACGTCTCGCGCGAGGAGTTCGCCCAGGCGTGCACGCCGTGGCTGACGGCCATGCCGCACCTGCAGGCCATGGGCTTCGCGCAGCGCGTGCCGAAGTCGCGCGTCGCGGCGTTCGAGAGCGAGATCGCGGGCTCGGGGCTGCCGCAGTACCGCGTGTTCGACCGCACCGACAACGGTGCGGCCGCGGCCGCGCAGTCCGATGCCGACGCGATGGCGATCCGCCACATCGAGCCGCTCGCGGGCAACGCCGGCGCGCTGGGGGTCAACGTGCTGTCGATCGACGCCGCGCGCGCGGCGGCACTGCAGGCCTGGCGCAGCGGCGTGCCGACCGCGACCGCCGCCTTCGGCCTGACGCAGAGCCCGACGCGCGAGCGCGGCATCGTCGTCTACCACGGCGTGTACGCCGGCGCGCCATCGGACGACACGGAGCGCACGGCGGCGCTGCAGGGCGTCGTGTTCGTCACGTGGCGCATCGAGGCCGCCGTGCGCGAACTCGCCGCGACCCTGCCGCCGTACCTCGCGCTGTGCCTGCACGACGAGTCGGCCGAGCCCGGGCGGCAGCTCCTGTTCGGCGGCGCCGGGTGCGACGCCGCGCCGTCCGGCGCCGGCCGTCCGGGCGATCTTCTGCGCCACGCCGACACCCTCGAGTTCGCCGGCCGCCGCTGGCGGCTCGACGCGAGCGCGCGCGCGGCCGACGTGCCGAGCCGCTCGTACTGGAACGCGTGGCTGTTCGCCGCCGTCGGCCTGGCCGCCACGGCGATGCTGGGCGCGCTGCTGCTCACGATGACCGGGCGGGCCCAGCGCGTGGAGCGCGCGGTGCGCGAGCGCACCGCGGCCCTGCGCCACGAGATCGACGAGCGCTCGCGCACCGAGGCGGCGCTGCGCGAGAGCCAGCAACGCCTGCGCAACATCCTCGACCACGTGCCGATCGGCGTGTTCTATGCCGACCTCGCCGGCGCCGTGCGCGAGTCCAACCCGCGCTTGCAGGAACTCACCGGCCGCGGCGCCGACGAGCTCGCCGGCATGACGGTGGCCGACTTCACGCACCCCGACGACCGCGCGGCCGACGCCGAGCTGCGCGAGCGGCTGGCGCGCGGCGAGATCGGCGTGTACCGGCTGCGCAAGCGCGTCGTCACGCGCGAGGGCCGCGAGATCTGGGTGCAGGAGACGGTGTCGCTGCTGCGCGACCCGCAGGAGCGGCCGCACCGCATCGTCGGCGTGGTCGAGGACATCACCGAGCACCTGAAGCTGCAGCAGGCCGAGCGCGCGCGCGACGCGGCCGAAGCCGCCAACCGTTCGAAGAGCGAGTTCCTGTCGCGCGTGAGTCACGAGTTGCGCACCCCGCTCAACGCGGTGCTCGGCTTCGCGCAGCTGCTCGAGCTCGACCAGGACCGCCCGCTGTCGGACCGGCAGCGCAGCTGGACCACGCAGATCCAGCAGGCCGGCTGGCATCTGCTGCACATGATCAACGACACGCTGGACCTGTCGCGCGTGGAAGCGGGCACCTTGCGGCTCGAGCCGCGCGCGCTCGCAGTCGCCCCTCTGGTCGACGCCGCGCGCTCGATGATCGAGCCCCTGGCCGTGCAGCGCGGCATCACGGTCGGCGTCGAGGTCGAGCCCGGCCTGGCGATCGTCGGCGACGACACGCGGGTCAAGCAGATCCTGACCAACCTGCTGTCCAACGCGGTCAAGTACAACGTGCCGCGCGGCAAGGTCGACGTGGTCGCGCGGACGGCCGGCAGCCGCGAGGTCGAGATCGCCGTCAGCGACACCGGGCCGGGCCTCACGCCGCAGCAGGTGGGCGAGCTGTTCCAGCCGTTCAACCGGCTCGGACGCGAGCACGGCGAGATCGAAGGTACCGGCATCGGCCTGGTCATCAGCCGCCGCCTCGCCGAGCTGATGGGCGGCACCTTGCGCGCGCGCAGCACGGTCGGCGTCGGCTCGAGCTTCGTGCTCACCTTGCCGCGCAGCAGCGACGGCGCGGGCGCCGAAGCGACCGCCGCGCCGCCGGAGCCCGCGGCCACGTCCGCCGAGCGGCGCCACGTGCTCTACATCGAGGACAACGCCACCAACGCCGAGGTGATGCGCGGCATCCTGCTGCAGCGCCCGCACGTGGAACTCGAAGTCGCCGGCACGGCGGCCGACGGCATGGCGGCGTTGCGGGCACGCCGTCCCGACCTCGTGCTGCTGGACATGCACCTGCCCGACCTCGACGGGCTGGAGTTGCTGCGGCAGCTCAAGGCCGATCCGGCGCTGGCGTCGCTGCCGGTGGTCGTGGTCTCCGCCGACGCGCTGCAGTCCAGCACCCGCCAGGCGCTCGCCGACGGCGCCGAGCACTACCTGACCAAGCCGGTCGACGTGCCTTCGCTCCTGCGGACGCTCGACGATCTGCTCGGGCCGCGGGAGGGCTGACCGGGTTTCGTCATCCGCTGGATTGTGAGCGCACGCTCTCAACTTGGGTCAGACTGGACTTAGGAGAACTTGTCCTCACCGGCCTTTGGCACTCGCTGGATCGGAGTGCTAACATGAGTGGAACGAATACGGGTGAACCCGTATCCATAGCGACCATGAAACAGACGACCTCCACTGCCCTTGCCGTCCGCGACCCGTTCGCGCTGGTGCCGCCGCTCGGCAACCTCGACGCGTACATCTCGGCGGTGAACCGGATTCCCCTGCTGCCGGCCGCAGAGGAGGTCTCGCTCGCCCGCCGCTGGCGCGCGCATGGCGCCC
>CAZFET010000062.1:7859-13949 GCA_964517545.1 uncultured Burkholderiaceae bacterium | reverse complement strand
ATCTCCATGCCGATGGACTTGAGCCCCGCCTCGGCGCCGCGCAGCACCTCGAGGCCGAACTCGTCGTACTGGTAGATCGCGCACACCTTCTTCGCGCCCTTCTCCTTCACGAGCCTGGGCAGCGACGAGCGCATCTGGTCGTAGTAGGTCGCGGCGAACGAGTACTTGAGCTTGTGGAAAGGCTCGTACATCTCGCGCGCGGCGGTGATCGGCAGGAAGTTGATGACGTTCTTCTCGAACTGCACCGGCATCGCCGCCATGTTCTGTGCGGTGCCGATGTGGCCGACCATCATGAAGATCTTGTCCTGGTTGACGAGCTTCTGCGCGGCCAGCACGGCGCGCTTGGGGTCGTAGGCCGAGTCCTCGACCAGCAGCCTGAGCTTGCGGCCGTGCACGCCGCCTTGCTCGTTGATCTCGTCCACGCGCAGCATCATGCCCAGCCGCGCCTGCTTGCCGAAGCCGGCGATCGGCCCGGACAGGTCCTGGATCGAGCCGAGCACGATCTCGTTCTTGCTGACGCCTTGCGTCTGCGCCGCGGCCAGGGCGGCCGCCGAGGCCAGCACGAGGGTGGCGAGGGTGCGTTTCATGCGAGCGTCTCCTTCGGTGGGCTGGTGGGCGCGGCGCTCAGCCGGCCCGGTACATCGACTCGATCAACGGGGCGTACTTCTTCTGCACGAGGCTGCGCTTGAGCTTCATGGTGGGCGTCAGTTCCTCGTCCTCGGCGCTCAGCTGCGTCTCGAGCAGGCGGAAGCCCTTGATCTGCTCGACGCGCGCGAACTTGCGGTTGACGCGGTCGATCTCGCGCTGGATCAGCTCCTGCACCTCGCGCGCGCGGGTCAGGCTGGCGTAGTTGGAGAACGGCACGTCGTGGTCCTGCGCGTACTTCTCGACGTTCTCCTGGTCGATCATGATGAGCGCCGTCAGGAAGGGCCGCTTGTCGCCGATGACCACCGCGTCCGTGATGTAGGGCGAGAACTTCAGCTCGTTCTCGATCTCGCTGGGCGTGATGTTCTTGCCGCCCGCCGTGATGATGATGTCCTTCATGCGGTCGGTGATGCGGAAATACCCGTCCTCGTCGACCTGCCCGACGTCGCCGGTGTGCAGCCAGCCGTCGGCGTCGATCGTCTCGGCCGTCTTCTCCGGCTGGTTCAGGTAGCCCATGAAGACGTTGGGGCCGCGGATCAGCAGCTCGCCGGTCTTCTCGTCGACCTTCACCTCGTTGTACGGCAATGCCGGGCCGATGGAGCCGGGCTTGATGCGCTCGACCGTCATGCCGGTGGAAGCGCCGCACGACTCGGTCTGCCCCCACACCTCGAGCATCGGCACGCCCAGCGCGAGGTACCAGCGGATCAGGTCGGGCGCGATCGGCGCGGCGCCGGTGATGAGCAGCCGCGCGCGATGGATGCCGATCAGCCTGCGCACGTTGTCCAGCGCCAGCCAGCGCGCGAGCATGAACGTCGCCTTCAGCGTGGCGGGCACCGGACGGCCGGCCAGCACGCGGTCGACCACCTGCAGCCCGACGCCGACGGCCCAGCGGTACAGCGCCTGCTGCGCCGGTCCGGCCTCGGCCACGGCGATCGACACGGCGGAGTAGAACTTCTCCCACACGCGCGGCACGGCGGTGAAGACGGTCGGCGCGATCTCGCGCACGTTCTCGGGCACCGTCTCGGGGTTCTCGACGAAGTTGAGCACCGAGCCGCTGTAGACCGAGAAGTACTCGCCGCCCAGCCGCTCGGCCACGTGGCACAGCGGCAGGAAGCACATGCGCTCGTCGCCCTCGTCCTGCGCGTTGAGCATGTTGTAGCCGCGCGTGGTGTAGACGAGGCCGCGGTGCGAATGCATCGCGCCCTTGGGCTTGTCGGTGGTGCCCGAGGTGTAGATGAGGATGGCCAGGTCGTCCGGCCCGCGGCTCGCGCAGCGGCGCTCGAACTCGCCGGGGTGCGCGGCGTCGTGCGCGCGGCCGAGCGCGCGCAGCTCGTCGAGGCTCATCACCATCGGGTCGCGGAAGCGCGCGAGCCCTTCCATGTCGAACACGACGATCTTCTTCAGCTTCGGCAGCGCGCCGCGCACCTCGAGCGCCTTGTCGAGCTGCTCCTCGTCCTCGACGAACAGGATCGTGGTCGACGAGTCGGCGCACAGGTACTCCACCTGCGGCGGCGCGTCGGTCGGGTAGATGCCGTTGCTCACGCCGCCGGCGCACAGGATGCCGAGGTCGGCGATCACCCACTCGACCACCGTGTTGGCCTGGATCGACGCCACCTCGCCGGGCGCCAGGCCGAGCGCGACCAGGCCCATCGCCGTCTCGCGCACGGCCGCGCCGGTGCGGTTCCAGCTCCACGCGCGCCAGATGCCGAGCTTCTTCTCGCGCATGAAGGTCTTGTCGCCGCGCAGCCGCACCGCGTTCCAGAACATCTCGGGGATGGTCTCGCCCGGCACCACGATGTCGGTGCGCGGCTGGATGTGCTGCAGGTCCCACAGGTTGCTCATCGCCAGGTCTTCTTCTTCTTCCAGCGCCGCTCGCCGCGCGCGCCGGCTTCCTTCATGCCGAGGTAGAACTCCTTGATGTCCTCCTTCTCGCGCAGCCGGTCGCAGGTGTCTTCCATCACGATGCGGCCGTTCTCGAGCACGTAGCCGTAGTCGGCGACGTTCAGCGCCATGTGCGCGTTCTGCTCCACCAGCAGCAAGGTCGTGCCGCGCTCGCGGTTGATGCGCACCACGATCTCAAAGATCTCGCGCGTCAGCAGCGGGCTCAGGCCGAGGCTGGGCTCGTCAAGCAGCATCAGCACCGGCGCGGCCATCAGCGCGCGCGAGATCGCGAGCATCTGCTGCTGGCCGCCGGACAGCAGCCCGGCGTCCTGCTTCGCGCGCTCGCGCAGGATGGGGAAGTAGCGGTAGACCGCTTCCAGGTCGCGCGCCACCGCGTCGCGGTCGCTGCGCGTGTAGGCGCCCATCATCAGGTTGTCGTGCACCGACAGCAGCGGGAACACCTCGCGGCCCTCGGGCACGTGCGACAGGCCGCGCTGCACGATGTCGGCCGGGTCGTGCGCGGTGATGTCCTCGCCGCGGAACGTGATGCTGCCCTTGCGCGGGTCGATGATGCCGCTGATGGTCTTGAGGATGGTCGACTTGCCCGCGCCGTTGGAGCCCAGCACGGTGGCGATCTCGCCGCTGCGCACGCGCAGGCTCACGCCGCGGATCGCCTTGATCGGCCCGTACGCGCTCTCGACGTTGTGCAGCGCGAGGATCGCGTCGCCGTCGCTCATGTGCGGTCCCTCACGACGCGAGCCGGTGCATGCCGCGACCCGTTCATGCCGCGACCTTCGGCCGGCGCAGCGACTCCAGCTCGCCGGCCGAGCCGAGATACGCCTCGATCACGCCGGGGTGCGACTGCACCTCGGCCGGCGTGCCGGTCGCGAGCACCTCGCCCATGTTCATCGCCAGCACGCGGTCGCTCACCTTCGAGACCAGCGACATGTCGTGCTCGACCATCAGCACCGTGATGCCGAGGTCGGCCTGGATGTCCTGGATCCAGAACGCCATGTCGCCGGTCTCCTCGACGTTGAGGCCCGACGAGGGCTCGTCCAGCAGCAGCAGCTTCGGCTCGGTGGCCAGCGCGCGCGCCAGTTCCACCACCTTGCGCACGCCGTACGGCAGCCCCGCGACCATCGTGTCGCGGTAATGCTGCAGGTCGAGGAAGTCGATCACCTCCTCCACCTTCTCGCGCGTGGCGCGCTCGGCCGCGCGCACCGACGGGGTAAACAGGATCTCGCGCCACAGCGGCTGGCGCCGCAGGTGCCGATGCCGCCCGATCAGCAGGTTCTGCAGCACCGTGGCGTGCTCGAACAGCTCGATGTTCTGGAACGTGCGCGCGATGCCCAGGGTCGCCACGTCGTGCGGCGCCGCCTCGAGCAGCGGGCGGCCGTCGAAGCTGATCTCGCCCGACGTGGGCGTGTAGATGCGGCTGATCAGGTTGAACACCGTCGTCTTGCCGGCGCCGTTGGGCCCGATCAGGGTGAACACCTCGCCCGGGCGCACGTCGAAGCTCACGCCGTTGACGGCACGCACGCCGCCGAAGTGCACGCTGAGGTTGCGGGCGGAAAGCAAGGCCGTGCCGGTCATGTCGGCTCCGTCGCAGTCTCGAGTCCGGCGCCTGCCGACCGCGCGGCAAGCCGGGAGCCTGCGCGGATCCGGCTGCGCCGGTCCGCTGCAAGGGCCCGCCCGGGGGGCAGCGACCACAGGGAGCGTGGGGGGCTCATCGCAATCGCTCCGACTTCTGGAACGACTTCTGCCGCCTGAACATGCCGCGCCGGTAGAACGGCGCCATCTGCAGCCAGGTGCGGATCTTGAGCCAGCGGCCGTACAGGCCCAGCGGCTCGAACAGCACGAAGGCGATCAGCACCGCGCCGTAGACCACGCCCTGCAGGCCGGCCGCCTGGCCGATGGCCGGCGGCAGCCAGTCCTTCGCGGTGGCGATGAGCTGCGGCATCGCGATCAGGAAGATCGCGCCGAGGAACGCCCCGTGCACCGAGCCCAGCCCGCCGATCACCACCATCAGCAGCAGGTCGATCGACTGGACGATGCTGAACTGGTCGGGCGACAGGAAGCTGATCTTGTGCGCGTACAGCGCGCCGCCCAGGCCGGCCAGCGCGGCCGACAGCGCGAACGACAGCGACTTGTAGCGCGCGAGGTGGATGCCCATGCTCTGCGCCGAGATCTCGGAGTCGCGGATCGCCACGAAGGCGCGGCCGGTGGGCGAGCGCAGCAGGTTCAGCACCGCCAGGGTCGCGCCCACCGCGAACAGCAGGCACAGCCAGTAGAACGGCTCGCCCGAGCCGAGCTTCCAGCCGAACAGCTCGAGCCCCTTCACGTGCAGCCCCGCGTTGCCGCCGGTCACCGACTCCCAGCGCGCGAGCACCTCCTCGACGATGAAGCCGAAGGCCAGGGTCGCGATGCCGAGGTAGATGCCCTTGACGCGCAGCGCCGGCAGCCCGACCACCACGCCCACCGCCGCCGACAGCGCCATCGCGCAGGCGATCGCCAGCGGGAACGGCCAGCCCATGCCGACCAGCACGCCCTCGGTGTACGCGCCCACGCCGAGAAAGGCCGCGTGCCCGATCGAGAACAGGCCGGTGAAGCCGGCCAGCAGCATGAGCCCGAGCCCGACGATGCCGTAGATCAGGATGAAGGTGAGCTGCGACAGCCAGTACTCCGACACGATCCACGGCGCGGCCACCAGCAGCACGACCAGCAGGCCGTACCAGAAGCGGTGGCCGCCGTGCTTGGCGAGGTCGATGTCCTGGTCGTAGCTGGTCTTGAAGACGAAGCGCATGGCGGCGGCCTCAGACCTTCTTGCGCAGGCGTTCGCCGAACAGGCCGTTCGGCTTGACCATCAGCATGACGAGCACCACGACGTAGGCCGCGATGTCCTTGAAGCCCTCGGGCAGGAAGAAGCCGGCGAACGACTCCACCACGCCGATCACCAGCCCGCCCACGATGGCGCCGGGCAGGCTGCCGAAGCCGCCCACCACCGCCGCCGGAAAGGCCTTCAGCCCGACGAAGCCCATGTTGGCGTGCACGAACGTGAACGGCGCGAGCAGCAGCCCGGCGATCGCCGCCACCATCGCGGCCAGCGCCCAGACCAGCGCGTTGAGCCGCTTGACCGGAATGCCCATGTAGTACGCCGCGAGCTGGTTCTGCGACGCCGCCTGCATCGCGATGCCCACGCGCGTGCGGCTGAACATGAGGTACAGCCCCACGCACAGCAGCGCCGTCACGCCGATGACCACCAGCTGCTCGGCCGCCAGCACCAGGCCGCCGACGCGGAAGATCACGTCCTTGTACGGCACCGGCAAGGTGTGCGTCTCGGTGCCGATGCCGGGGATCATGGTGATGAGCCCGCGCGCCACGTAGCCGATGCCCACCGTCAGCATCACGATCGAGAACGCGGGCTGCCCGAGGATCGGGCGGATCACCAGCCGCTCGGTGAAGAAGCCGAGCAGCGCCATGCCGGCGATGGCCGACGGCACCGCCACCCAGAACGGGCAGCCGACGCAGGGCATCACCGCCCAGCCCAGGCAGGCGCCGCCCATC
>CAZFET010000062.1:421-7849 GCA_964517545.1 uncultured Burkholderiaceae bacterium | reverse complement strand
ACGAAGCCGAGCGCGATCAGACCGTAGATGCAGCCCTGCGAGACACCGCTGATCAGCAGCTGGAGAACCTGCAACCCACACTCCCTGCGGCGCTTGCCGCGGCGCGCGACCGACTGCTAGACTGCCACCAAGCAACCGCTTGGTTTGTACGCCGGCGGCCCGCCCCGGCGCCACGGGACTATTCCTTATGCCTTCGCGACGCGCGCCTTCGAAGCCGCACCCTGCCGGCAGCCGGCGGGCGGCGCCGCGGGCGAATGCTGCGCCGCCGCGCGCGGCCCGGGCAAGCGGGTCAACCCGCGCCCTGCCCGAGCCGCTGCAGGCCGACGAGGCCAACCGCCGCGCCGACATCGTGCGCGCCTCGGCGCGGCTGTTCCGCGAGAAGGGCTTCGAGCGCACCACGGTGCGCGACATCGCCCACGCGGTGGGCATGCGCTCGGGCAGCCCGTTCTATCACTTCGGCAGCAAGGTCGACATCCTGGTCGCGGTGATGGAAGAAGGCCTGCGCCAGGGGCTGGAGCAGACGCGCGCGGTGCTCGCGCGCGACCTGCCGCCGCGCGAGCGGCTGCGCGCGCTCATCGGCGCGCACCTCGCGACCATCCACGGCCCGGACTCCGACTTCATCCCGGTGCTGCTGTACGAGTGGCGCTCGCTGCCCGAGCAGCGCCGCCGCCAGATCGTGGCCTGGCGCGACCAGTACGACGCCGCGTGGCAGCAGGCGCTCGACGAACTGCACCGCGAGGCCGGCCTCGCCGTCGAGCCCAAGGTCGCGCGGCTGTTCATCCTCGGCGCGATCAACTTCACCGCGCTGTGGTACCGCGCCGGCGGCGGCCTGAGCCTGCCGCAGGTGGCCGACGCGGCGGTCGACTTCTTCCTGCCGGCCCGCGCCGCGCGCGCATGAAGAGCGTCCGCATCGGCGCCGGCATCGGCTTCTACGGCGACTCGTGGGAGCCGGTGCGCGCGAGCCTCGAGCGCGGCGGCGTGCAGTACATCGCGAGCGACCATCTCGCCGAGCTGACCCTCGCCATCCTGCAGAAGGACCGCGCGCGCGACCCGACGCTCGGCTGGACGCGCGACCTCGTGCCGATGCTCAGCGCGCTGTGGCCGCTGGCGCAGCCGCGCGGCGTGAAGTTCGTGCTCGACGCCGGCGGGCTCAATCCGGCGGGTGCGCGCGACGCGCTGCTCGCGGAGTTCGCGGCCAAGGGCTGGCGCGCGCGCATCGCCACCGTGACGGGCGACGACCAGCTCGCGCGGATCGACGAGCTGCGCGCGGCCGGCGTCTCGCTTGCGCACCTCGACAGCGGCGCGCCGATCGACACCGTGCGCGAGCGGCTGGTGTTCGCCAACGCCTACCTCGGCGCCGCGCCGATCGTGCGCGCGCTGGCGCAAGGCGCCGACATCGTGCTCACCGGCCGCGTGGCCGACGCCGCGCTCTTTCTCGCACCGCTGGTGCACGAGTTCGGCTGGCCGCTCGAACCGACGCGCGCGGCCGACTGGAACCGGCTCGCGCAGGGGCTCGCCGTCGGCCACCTGCTCGAGTGCTCGGGCCAGGGCAGCGGCGGCAACTTCGGCGCGGCGCGCGAGTGGTCGCGCATCCCCGACCTCACGCACATCGGCTATCCGATTGCCGAGGTGTCCGAGGACGGCACCGCCGTCGTCACCAAGGCCGAAGGCACCGGCGGACGCGTGAGCTTCGACACCGTGCGCCAGCAGCTGCTGTACGAAGTGCACGACCCGCGCCGCTACCTGTCGCCCGACGTGGTGCTCGACATGGGCAGCCTGCGGCTCGACGACCTGGGCGGCGACCGCGTGCGCGTCAGCGGCGCGACCGGGCACCCGCGGCCCGAGGCGCTCAAGCTCGTGGCCGGCTACGACGACGGCTGGCTCGGCCAGTGCGTCGTCGGCTTCTGCTGGCCCGACGCGCTGGCCAAGGCGCGCGCCACCGTCGAGTCGGTGAAGCTGCAGCTCGCCGAGCGCCGCCTGCCGGTCGACGAGGTGCTCGCCGAGTTCATCGGCCACGACACCTTCCTCGGGCCGCACGCCGACCGCTCGCGCGAGGACGATCTGAACGAAGTGTGGCTGCGCATGGCGGTGCGCTGCCGCGAGCGCCGCGTGGCCGAAGCGTTCCCGCGGCTGTTTCCGTGGATGGCGCTGTCGGGCCCGCCGTACATGGGCGGCTTGCACGGCGTGGGCGCGCCGAGCCAGCTGCTCGGCGTGTGGCCCGCGCTGGTGCCGCGCGAGCGGGTCGAGCCGCAGGTCGAGGTGACGGTCACCGACGTGGCGGAGGCCGCGCCATGACGCGCGAGGTGCGCCTCGCGCAGCTCGCGCACGCGCGCAGCGGCGACAAGGCCGACCGCGCGGACATCGGGCTCTTCGCGTGGGACGCGGCGGGCTACGCGATCCTCGAGCGCGAGGTCACGGCCGCGCGCGTGGCCGGGCACTTCGCCCATCTCGCGGCGCCGGGCGCGGCGCTGAAGGTCGAGCGCCACGAGCTGCCCGGGCTGCTGGCGCTGAAGTTCGTGCTGCACGGGGCGCTCGACGGCGGCGCGGCACGCAGCCTGCGCAGCGACAACCTCGGCAAGACCATCGCCGCGCAGCTGTTGCGCATGCCGCTGACGATCGCCGACCACGAAGCCGCCGCGCTGCGCGAGGGCCCGCCATGATCCGCACCCATCGCGACGAGCGCGTGCTCGTCGTCACGATCGACCGGCCCGAGGTCCGCAACGCCGTCGACGGGCCCACCGCGCACGCGCTGGAGCGCGCCTTCCTCGAGTTCGACGCCGACGACGCGCTCGACGTCGCGGTGCTCGCCGGCGCGGGCGGCAGCTTCTGCGCCGGCGCCGACCTCGAGGCCATCGCCGGCGGCTTCGGCGACCGGCCGGACGGCCACGACTCGCGCGCCAATCCGCTGCACGACGACCTGTCGCGCACCGCGCCGATGGGCGTCACGCGGCTGCAGCTGCGCAAGCCGGTCGTCGCGGCGATCGACGGGCACGCGGTGGCCGGCGGGCTCGAGCTCGCGATCTGGTGCGACCTGCGCGTGGCCGACGAGTCCGCGGTGCTCGGCGTGTTCTGCCGCCGCTGGGGCGTGCCGCTCATCGACGGCGGCACGGTGCGGCTGCCGCGGCTGATCGGCGAGAGCCGCGCGCTCGACCTCATCCTCACCGGCCGAGCGGTCGCGGCGCGCGAGGCTTTCGAGATGGGCCTCGTCAACCGGCTCGTGCCGCGCGGCGAGGCGCTGGCCGGCGCGCTCGCGCTGGCGCGCGAGATCGCCGCCCATCCGCAGCAATGCCTGCGCAACGACCGCGCCAGCGTGCGCGCGCAGGCGGGCCGCCCGCTGCGCGACGCGATGGCCGAGGAATTCCGGCTCGGCCGGGCCACCCTCGCCAGCGGCGAGCCGGTGCACGGAGCGCGGGCGTTCTCCGCGCGCGACAGGCGCTGAAGGCCGCGGCGACGCGAGCGTTCGAAGCCTCGCCGTCCGCCGTTTCGGACGTCGCGGATCGCGCACGAACCGGTGACCAGTCGCAACAGGCTTGTCGCGCCGCATCCGTTTGCGTCGCCCATCGCGGTCGGGCGGGCTTCGGATCGCTCCGGGATCACCCCGCGAACGGGAGGTGAGGCCCGCGACGACGGACGAAGCCGGGCCGCTGCGGACTCGTGGAAAGCCGGCACGACGCACGACGTGCACGAGAGGCATGGAGAGCGTCGCCGCCTGCACGCCACGGGCGCGCGCGCCCGCATCGTGACGGGCCTCGTCGCGCACACCTGACGCACGGCCACGCGAACGCACAAGGGGCGCATCGGTTTCTTGTGCTACGGGTTGTCAGCCTGTCGCGCGTTGCCAATTTCTCACGCATTCGAAGGCAGCGCGCCACACAAGATGCGCCCGCCGCATGGGACCGCACGTCCCGTGTGACCTGCATCAACGACACGCACTGCCGCCATGAACCTCGGTCACGCCATCGCCAGCCTGCGCCGCCACGGCCTCGCCGCACTGCGCCCGCGCGCCGCGCAGGACGGCGGCTGGTTCGTGCGCGAGGACGCGATCATGGGCACGGCCATCCGCGTGGAGCTGTGGTGCGACGAGCGCGACCGCGCCGCCGATGCGATGGACGCGGTGATCGACGAGATGCACCGCATCGACCGCGCGATGAGCCCGTACAAGCCGCACTCCGAGCTGTCGCGCATCAACCGCGACGCCGCGCAGCGGCCGGTGCCGGTGAGCGCGGAGATGTACGCGCTGCTGGAGCGGGCGCTCGAGTTCTCGCGCCTGTCGCTCGGCGCGTTCGACATCACCTACGCGAGCGTCGGGCACCTGTACGACTACCGCGCCGGCGTCGCGCCGCGCGACGACGAACTCGAGGCCGCGCGCGCCGGCATCGGCTGGCGCCACGTGGTGCTGGACCCGCGCTTTCGCAGCGTGCGCTTCGCGCATCCGGCCACCCGCATCGACCTCGGTGGCTTCGCCAAGGGTCATGCGGTCGACCGCTGCGTGGAGATCCTGCGCGCGCACGGCATCGAGCACGCCTACGTGAGCGCCGGCGGCGACAGCCGCGTGATCGGCGACCGCCGCGGCAGGCCCTGGACCGTCGCCGTGCGCGACCCGCGCCGTGCGGGCGAGGCGGTGGCCGTGCTGCCGCTCGTGGACACGGCGATCTCGACGTCCGGCGACTACGAGCGCTTCTTCGAGCGCGACGGCGTGCGGCACCACCACCTGATCGACCCGGCCACCGGGCGCTCGCCCGACGGCGTGCGCAGCGTGACCATCCTCGCCGACGACGGGCTCACCGCCGAGGCGCTGTCCAAGTGCGTGTTCGTGCTCGGTGTCGACGAGGGCCTGAGCCTCGTCGCCACGCAGCCCGGCACGGACGCGATCGTCGTCGACGCCGACGGCGCGCTGCACCACACGCCGGGCCTGCTCGGCGCGGGGCGCGCGGCCGTCGCGCCGGCCCATCAGTGATCAGTGATTCCACGTCATCAACTACCACCGGGGAGGCAGTCATGAAGATCGAATCACGCCGCAGCGCCGTGTCGACCCTCGCGGCGACGATCGTCGCGTCGGTCGCGCTCGCCGCATGCTCCGGCAGCGGCGAGTCGACCGTCACGGTGCAAGGCGAGGTGCCGCTCGTCTACGTGAAGCGCTCGACGGCGATGGGCATGAACCCGACCGACGGCGTGACCTTCGCGCCCGGCGGCGACCTGATGCTGCGCGAGAAGTCCTCGCCCAGCGCGCCGGAGCACAACCTGACCGCGCGCTTCACGCAAGGCGTCGGCGACGCGTCCGACCCCGAGGTGTCGTTCGACGGCAAGAAGGTCGTGTTCTCGATGCGCTGCCCCGCGTCGAACACCGCGACCCTCGACGGCCAGCCGGCGTGCACGGGCCGCTGGAACATCTGGGAATACGACATGACCACCGGTGGCCTCACCGGCGGCACGTTCCGGCGACTCACCAGCTCCACCCAGGACGACGACGTCGATCCGGCCTACCTGCCGGCCGGCCGCGGCTTCGTGTTCTCGTCGAACCGCCAGGGCGCCACGCGCACCGTGCAAGGCGGCCAGACCCTGTACGCGCTCGACGAGTACGAGCGCGAGCGCGTGCTGCAGCTGCACACGATGGACGCCGACGGCGGCGCGATCACGCAGATCTCGGTCAACCAGAGCCACGACCGCAACCCGGTCGTGCGGCCGAACGGCGACATCATGTTCTCGCGCTGGGAGCACGTGGGCCCGCGCAACCGCTTCGCCATCTTCCGCGTGAAGCCCGACGGCACCGACATGTTCGTGCTGTACGGCGCGCACAGCCCGGGCAACAGCTTCCTGCACCCGCGCGACATGGACCCGAAGGGCAAGTACAAGGGCCATGTCACGTCGTCGCTGATGTCGCTGTCGGGCACGCAGGAAGGCGGCGCGCTGATGCTGATCGACGCGCAGAACTACTCCGAGCAGGGCACGCCGGCCACGCCGAGCGTGCCGAACTCAGGCGGCCAGGCGCAGGCCACCGCGCAGGCGCTGAACGACGGCCGCGGCCTGTCGCTGTTCGGCCGCGCGACGACGCCCTTCCCGCTGTGGGACGGCACCGACCGCATCCTGGTCGCGTGGCGGCCCTGCGAGGTCACGCGCAATGGCGTGGTGGTGCCGTGCGCGACGCTCACGCAGGCCGAGCGCGAGCGGCTGAGCAACATGAACCGCACCGAGGCCGAGGCCGCGGCCGATCCGCTGCAGGACAACGCACCCGCGGCCTACGGCATCTACATGTACGACCCGGCCAACCAGACCTGGCTGAACGTCGCCGCGCCGCCGCCCGGGTTCATGTACACCGACCCGATCGCGCTGCAGGCGCGCCCCGAGCCGAACACCGCGCCGCCGGCCAACGTCGACCCCGCGCTGGCCGCGCAGGGCATGGCGCTGATCGAGGTGCGCAGCGTGTACGACACCGACGGCCTGCAGCGCATGGGCGAGCCGGTCATCGCCGCGACCGACCTGCCGCCGGGCTGCTCGCGCGGCATCGCGATGACCACGCCGCACGATCCGCTGGACACGCGCTCGCAGGTCGCCGACCTCGTGCGCATGAAGGATCCGGCCGATCCCGCGTATCACTGCTCGCCGGTGCGCTTCGTGCGCGCGTCGCGCGCCGTGGCGCCGAGCGGCGGCATGACCGGCGTGCGCGAGGCGATCGGCGAGACCGACTTCGAGCCGCAGCAGATCCTCGGCTACGCGCCGATCGAACCCGACGGCTCGTTCAAGCTGCTGGTGCCGGCCGACGTGCCGCTCGCACTGTCGATCCTCGACACCAAGGGACGCGCGCTGCAGACGCACCTGAACTGGATCCAGGTGCGCCCGGGCGAGCGCCGCACCTGCGACGGCTGCCACAGCCCGCGCCGCGGCGGCTCGCTGAACTCCGGCGCGATCGTCAACACGCTGCCGGCGTCGCTCGCCCCCGCGTTGGCCGGCGCGCACCTGTCGGGCGAGACGATGGCGTCGCTGCGCACGCGCATCGACAGCACCGTGCTGGCGCTGAAGCCCGACATGAGCTTCCGCGACGTGTGGGCCGACACCACGCGCGCCGGCGTCACCGCGCGCGCGCCGATCGACATCCGCTACACGGGCAACGCGAACCCCGCCGACGACCTGGCCACGCCGGCACCGGTGAACGGGGTCATCAACTACCCCGAGCACATCCAGCCGCTGTGGACGCGCAACCGCGGCGCCAACACCTGCACCAACTGCCACTCCGACACCGCGAAGCTCGACCTGCGCGCCACCATGTCGGGCGCCGGCCGGCTCACCTCGTACCAGGAGCTGCTGCTCGGCGACCCGCAACAACTGCCGCAGGTCAGCCAGGGCACCCATCCCTAGCCGGTCGACGGGTCGGCGTTGGCGTGGCTGGTCGACGGGCATCACACGTTGCCGTCCGAACGGGGCTACTTCCTG
>CAZFET010000062.1:0-411 GCA_964517545.1 uncultured Burkholderiaceae bacterium | reverse complement strand
CGGGCGCCGGCCGGCTCACCTCGTACCAGGAGCTGCTGCTCGGCGACCCGCAGATCGACCCGGCCACCGGCCAGCCGGTGGTGCGCATCGAGGAAGGCGTGCCGGTGGTGCAGCTCGGCGCGGCGCTGGTCGAGACCATGGCCGGCAACGCCGCCTGCCTGGCGCGCTCGAGCCGGCTCACCGAGATCATGTTCGGCGAGAACCTCAAGGCGAGCACCGAAGCGCGCACCCTGCACCCGAATCCGCCGGCCGGCGCGCCCGATCACTCGACCCTGCTCAACAAGGCCGAGAAGCGCCTGCTGACCGAGTGGATGGACCTCGGCGGCCAGTACTACAACAACCTCGCCGCCGGCGGCGCGCGCATCGCGACCCTGAGCGAGACCGGCTTCCGCACGACGGTGATCCCGATCC
>CAZFET010000061.1:11494-14011 GCA_964517545.1 uncultured Burkholderiaceae bacterium | reverse complement strand
CGAGTACGCGGTGTTCTGCAGCCGCAGGCCCATCTGCTCGGCGATGTTCATGAACAGGTTGTTGAACACCTCGAGCATCACCGGGTCGGCCTCGGTGCCGATGGCGTGCGCCGCGCGGCGCGGCACCACGCGGCGCAGCTCGAGCGCGCCGCCGGCGGCCAGCACCGCCTGCCAGCCGGGCTCGACCACGGTGGTGGCGTTGCGCTCGGCGATCACGGCCGGGCCGTCGACGGTCGCGCCGGGCTCGAGCGACTCGCGCACGTGCAGCGCGGCGTCGCGCCACTCGCCTTCGGCATGCAGCTTCACCGTGGTCACGGGTGCCGGCCGGTGCAGCGGCGCCTCGCCGCGCGCGGACTCGACCGAACCGTCGCCCGCGCCGATCGCCTCGACCGACACCGCTTCGATCACGAGCGGCTTGCCGGGCATGAGAAAGGCGAAGCGCTGGCGGTACGCCGCCTCGAATGCGGCGACGATGGCGGCGCGCTCGCCGAAGGGCACCACCAGCGCCGTGTCAGTGCCGTCGTAGCGCACGTGGATGCGATGCCGCGTCTCGATGCGCGCAGGCTCCACGCCCTGCCGCAGCAGTTCGGCGCGCGCATCGGAGGCCAGCGCCTCGAGCGTGGTGCGCGCGGCGCCGAGCCCGGCGTCGTCGAGACGCCGCTCCACCGACGCCTCGCGCATCGCCGTCTGGTCGGCCAGCCCCATGCCGTAGGCGCTGAGCACGCCGGCCAGCGGATGGATGAACACGCGCGACATGCCCAGCGCGTCGGCCACCGCGCAGGCGTGCTGTCCGCCCGCGCCACCGAAGCACTGCAACGTGTATCCCGTCACGTCGTAGCCGCGCGCCACCGAGATGCGCTTGATCGCGTTGGCCATGTTGGCCACGGCGATCTGCAGGAAGCCGGCGGCCAGCGACTCCGGCGTCGCGTCGCGGCCGGTGGCCTCGCGCACGTGGGCGGCCATCGCCTCGAACTTCGCGCGCACCACCTCGCGGTCGAGCGGCTCGTCGCCGCCGGGGCCGAACACCCGCGGAAAGTGTTCGGGCTGGATGCGCCCGAGCATCACGTTCGCGTCGGTCACGGCGAGCGGACCGCCGCGCCGGTAGCACGCCGGACCCGGGTTGGCGCCGGCCGACTCGGGGCCCACGCGCAGCCGCGCGCCGTCGAACTGCAGGATCGAGCCGCCGCCGGCGGCCACGGGGTGGATGCTCATCGTCGGCGCGCGCATGCGCACGCCGGCCACCTGCGTCTCGAACGCGCGCTCGAACTCGCCCTTCGCGCCGCCGGTGAAGTGCGACACGTCGGTCGAGGTGCCGCCCATGTCGAAGCCGATGATGCGCTCGTGCCCAGCCGCCACGGCCGTGCGCACCATGCCGACGATGCCGCCGGCCGGGCCGGACAGGATGGCGTCCTTGCCCTGGAACTGGTGCGCCTCGGTCAGCCCGCCCGAGCTCTGCATGAAGAACAGGCGCACGCCCGGCATCTGCGCCTGCACGCGGTCGACGTAGCGGCGCAGGATGGGCGACAGGTAGGCGTCGACCACGGTGGTGTCGCCGCGCGAGACGAGCTTCATCAGCGGGCTCACCTCGTGCGACACCGACACCTGCGTGAAGCCGGCCTCGCGCGCCAGCCGCGCCGCCGCCGCCTCGTGCGCGCGGTGCCGGTAGCCGTGCATGAAGACGATCGCGCAGGCGCGGATGCCCGCCGCGTGCGCCTCGCCGAGCGGCACGCGCAGCGCCGCCTCGTCGAGCGGCGTGATCACCTCGCCGGCCGCGCCGACGCGCTCGTCGGCCTCGATCACGCGCTCGTACAGCAGCTCGGGCAGCACGATGTGCCGGTCGAACAGCCGCGGCCGGTTCTGGTAGGCGATGCGCAAGGCGTCGCGGAAGCCGCGCGTGGTGACCAGCACGGTGCGCTCGCCCTTGCGTTCGAGCAGCGCATTCGTGGCCACCGTGGTGCCCATCTTCACGCACTCGACCCGCTCGGGCGTGACCGCCTCGCCGGGCTTCAGGCCGAGCAGGCGGCGGATGCCTTCGACGGCGGCGTCTTCGTACTGCCCGGGGTTCTCGCTCAGCAGCTTGAGCGTGTGCAGGCTGCCGTCGGGGGCGCGGCCGACCAGGTCGGTGAACGTGCCGCCGCGGTCGATCCAGAACTGCCAGCGGGCGGACGTCGCGTGTTCGCGTTCATGGCTCATGAACGCGATTGTGCGCAGCGCCGGCGTGCGGCAGCCTCGGCATCGACCCGCAGCGTGCCGCGGCCGGTGCGTCGTGCCGACGTCGAGCGCTCAGCGGGCCGCCGGCCGGCTCTTGGAGAGCACGAAGCGCACGGGTTCGTACGCCTTCTCGGGCTCGATCGGGACGTAGCGGTCGGCGCCTTCGAGCAGCGGCACCAGCGACGCCGGGATGCGGTAGTCGCCCACGCAGCGCACGACCTTGTCGCGCAGCGCGGCGGGCACGCGGCCCGACAGCATCCAGGCCTCGGCCGGGAACGGCGGGCTCTCCCACAGCACGCGGAACGA
>CAZFET010000061.1:0-11484 GCA_964517545.1 uncultured Burkholderiaceae bacterium | reverse complement strand
GATCATGCGCTGGAACTGGTCGCTGGCCACGGCCGCACCATCGTAGAAGCCATGCAGCACGCCGACGATCGACCGCTCGTGGCCACGCGAGTAGATGACCGTGTAGTCGGTGTCGGGGGTCAGGCCGAGTCTGGGGAAGTAGGCCCTGGGCGCGAGATTGCCCGAGTTGGAGCCGGGCGTCGTGTGCGCGATCTTGCGGCCCTTGAGATCGGTCGGCGCGCGGTAAGGGCTCTCGGCCTTGACGATCAGGTTCAGGCGGTAGGTGCTCGCGTTGCCGGTGGCGCCGTCGCCTCGCACGGCGAACGGTCGCGCATCGGTGGAGTCCATGGCCACCGGCACCAGGCCTGCCGTCACCTGCGCCAGCTGCAGCCGCCCGGTCTTCAGCGCCTCGAGCATGTCCTTCTCCGACAGCAGGTCCAGCATCTCGGGCCCGCGTTCGATCGGATCGCCGCGCAGGTTGACGAGACGCACCGCGGCGCAGCGCGCGACGTGATCGAGCAACCCGATGTAGAGCTTCGAGGTCTCGTAGCGGTCGTAGGTCTTGGGGAAGGCCACCGCCAGCGACGGCGGCGCAGCTGCCGCAGACCGGGTGGCGGCTGGCGCCGATGCGCCACCAGCCGCCACCGCCGTCTGCAGCACGAGACCGGCGGCCCACACGGCCAGCACGGTCCCGGCTTTCCCCCCGGCCTCACCTCCCCGCAAGAACCTGTTCATCTTCACGTCCCCCCGACGATGTGGGGCGGCCGACGCCGCCCCGGATGACGGCTTCAAAGCACCCGCTTGCGCACCCCCGTGACGATCGCCTCGGCCAGCATCACGACCACCAGGATCGACATCAGCACCACGGCCACGCGCGGCCACTGGAACAGGTTGAGCGCCGTGTCCAGCGCCATGCCGATGCCGCCGGCGCCCACCAGGCCGAGCACAGCCGACTCGCGGATGTTGATGTCCCAGCGCAGCAGCACGACCGACCAGAACGACGGCTTGACCTGCGGCCAGTAGCCGTAGAGCAACTGCGCCCAGATCGACGCGCCGGAGGCCTTGAGGGCCTCGATCGGGCCGGGCGGCGACTCCTCGAGCGCCTCGCCCAGCAGCTTGCCGACGAAGCCGATCGAGCGGAACGCGATCGCGATCGTGCCGGCCAGCGCGCCGGGGCCGAACACCGCCACGAACAGCAGCGCCCACACCAGCGAATTCACCGACCGCGACGACACCAGCAGCACGCGCGCCACGAAGTTGAGCAGCCGCGAGTGCACGATGTTCGACGCCACGATCACGCCCAGCGGCACGGCCACGGCCAGCGACAGCAGCGTGCCGAGCGTCGCGATGTGCAGCGTCTCGAGCAGTGCCTCGTGCACGCCGCCGCGGTAGTGCCCCCAGTCCGGCGGCATCATGCGTCGCAGCATGTCGAGCATCTGCTCGGGCGCGTCGACCAGGAACTCGGGTATGACCTGGACGCTGCGCAGCGACTGGACGATCGCCGCCAGCGCGGCGAACCACAGCGCGCGGATCGCCCACCTGCGCGCGAAGGTGTGGCGCTCCCAGGTCGCCGCACCCGCGGCGATGGTCGCCGGAGGACTCACGACGGCGCTCATAGGCCGAGTCCCCGCTTCACGGCGTTGGTGGCGATCTCGGCCGCGACGATCAGCGCCACGATCGTGGCCAGGATCGTGAAGACGAAGTCGTAGTCGAAGCGCTGGAAGGCCGAGAACAGCGCCCCGCCGATGCCGCCCGCCCCGACGATGCCGACCATCGTCGAGTTGCGCAGGTTCGAGTCGAGCTGGTACGTCGAGAAGCCGACGAAGCGCGAGAACACCTGCGGCACCACGCCGAAGAAGATGACGTTCATGAACGAGGCACCGGTGGCGCGCACGGCTTCCACCTGCTTCATGGAGATCTCCTCGATCGCCTCGGTGAACAGCTTGCCGATGAAGCCGATCGACGCCACCACGAGCGCGAGGATCCCGGCCATCGCCCCGAACCCCACCGCCTTGACGAACAGGATCGCGACGATCACGGGGTGCAGCGAGCGACACAGCACGACGAACAGGCGGACCGGCCAGGTCACGGCCGCGGGCATCAGGTTGCGCGCGCCGAGCAGGCCGACCGGCAGGCTCAGCGCGATGCCGGCGGTCGTGGCCAGCACCGCGATCTCGAGGCTCTCGGCCATCCCCTTCCACAGGATGTCCATCTTGCTCAGGTCGGGCGGAAACATCCTCCCGATGAACCGTGCGCCGTTGTCCAGGCCGGTCAGGAAACGCTGCCAGGAGAAGTCCAGCAGGCCCGCAGCGTAGACGGCGTAGACGAGCACCGCGAAGCCGGCCACGCGCGCCGCGGTCGACGACCTGAACGGCCGGTGCGCCGAGGCGGCGGCATTCACTGCAGCCACGACTCGCCTCCGTACACTTGCTTGAGCACGTCGTCGGACAAGCGCTCCGGCGAGTCCTCGAACACCACGTGGCCGCCCGACATGCCGACGATGCGGTCGGCGAAGCGCCGCGCGAGTTCCACGTCGTGCATGTTGACGATCACCGGAATGCCGCGCGAGCGACCCTGCTCGCGCAGCAGCTCCATGATCTCGACGGAAGTCTTCGGATCGAGCGAGGACGTCGGCTCGTCGGCCAGCAGCAGCGCGGGCTGCTGCATCAGCGCCCGTGCGATGCCCACGCGCTGGCGCTGCCCGCCCGACAGCGCGTCGGCACGTTGCCCGGCGAAGCCCTCGAGCCCGACCTCGCGCAGCAGCGCGAACGCGCGCGCCACGTCGTCGTCGCTGAACTTGCGGCGCCAGGCCTGCCACGCGCCCATGTAGCCGAGCCGGCCGGTGAGCACGTTCTCCATCACCGTCAGGCGCTCGACGAGGTTGTACTCCTGGAACACCATGCCGACGTGCCGTCGCGCGCGGCGCAGCGGCGTGCCCGACAGCGCCGCCATGTCCTGCGCCTGCTCTCCCCAGTCGAACTCGATGCGGCCGGCGCTCGGCGCGACGAGGCGGTTGATGCAGCGAAGCAGCGTCGACTTGCCGGTGCCCGACGGTCCGATGATCGCCGTCAGTCCCGCGCCCTGGAACGCCAGGTCGATGCCGCGCAGGACCGGCTTGCCCGCCTGGTACTCCTTGCGCAACCCGATGATGCGCAGCGACGTGCTCGGCGCCAGGGCCGATCGTGCGGTCGCCTGGCTCACTTCTTCGCCTTCGCCGCTTCGCGGTCGTAGGCCTCGCGATTGAACTTCTCGCCGCCGGCTTCCGCCACCTCGCGCACGATCGCGAAGTCCTTCTGGTACGTGATCGGCACGAAGCGGTCGGCGCCGTCGAAGGCCTTCTTCATCTCCTCGGTGAACCGGTAGTCGTAGAAGCACTTCAGCAGGCGGTCGCGGAACGCCGGCTCGAGGTCGTGCGCGTAGGCGAAGCTGGACGTCGGGAACTGCGCGCTGCGGTAGATGATGCGGAAGTTGTCTTCCTTGATCTGGCCGCGCTTGACCATGCGGTCGAACACGTCGGACGCCACGGTCGCGGCGTCGTAGTCGCCGCTGTTGACGCCGAGGATCGACTGGTCGTGCTTGCCGGAGAACGTGACCTTGTAGTCCTTGTCGGGCACCACGCCGAGCTTGGGGAACAGCGCGAGCGGCGCCATGTGGCCGGAGTTCGACGACGGCGACGTGTGCGCGACCTTGCGTCCTTTCAGGTCGGTCAGCTTCTGGATGCTGCTGTCCTTGCGCACGATGACCAGCAGGTTGTAGCCCTGCGGACCGGCCTCGTTGCCCTTGAGCGCGAACGGCACCGCGCCGGCGATGTTGACGGCGAAGGCCGTCGGCCCGGTCGAGAAGCCGCCCACATGGAGCCGGCCCGAACGCATGGCCTCGATCTCGGCCGCATTGCTCTGCACCTGGAAGAACACCACCTTCTTGGCCGTGCACTGCGCGAGGTGCTCGGTGAAGTGGGCGAAGACCTTCTCGTACACCGCCGGGTCTTCCACGGGCGTGTAGGTGAACACGAGCGTGGACGGGTTGCGCAGCTTCTTCGGATCGGCCGGCGGGTCGGCCACCAGGTCGCGGTTGGCGTCGCAGTACAGCGAGTCGAGGTCGCCGCGGTTCGGGCAGGCGTCCTGCGCGAAGGCGCCGGGCGCGCACAGCAGCAGCGGGAGGGCCGCCGCGGCGCGGACGATGCCGCGCAGACGGCCTGGCTGACGATGATGACGATGACGTTCCATGTTGCTTTTCCTCCGGGGTTCTCGATGCGTTGACTGTAGGGAGGCGACGCGCGCCGCTCAACGCGAATCTGGCGGCCACCTCGCGCCAAGCTGTCGTTCAGCTTTCGTCATCGCTCGGGGCTTACGCGAATGGACACCCGGGCGCGCGCTTCGCATCGTGGCCCGATGAAGCTCCTGCTCGTCGAAGACGATGCCGACCTGTCGCTGGCGCTGTCGCGCGCGATGGCGCGCCGCGGGCACGAGTGCACCGAGTGCCACGACGGCCTGGACGCGCTGCGCATGCTGCAGCGGACGATGTTCGACGTGGTCGTGCTCGACCTGACGATCCCCGGCGTCGACGGCCTCACCGTGCTGTCGCGGCTGCGCGGCCGCGGCGATCACACGCCGGTGCTCGTGCTGACGGCCCGGGGCGCGGTCGGCGACCGGGTCGCGGGCCTCAACGCCGGTGCCGACGACTATCTGGCCAAGCCCTTCGACCTGGACGAGCTCGAGGCGCGGCTGCGCGCGCTGGTGCGCCGGCAGAACCCCTCCGGCGGCGTGCGCTGCGGCCGCCTGCGGTGGGACGGACCGTCGAGCGTCATCCGCTGCGACGAGACGCCGCTGGACCTCGGGCCGCGCGAGCACGCGCTGCTGGCGGCGCTGATCGGCGCGCGCGGCGAGGCGGTGACGCGCGACCGCCTGCACCGGCTGGTGTTCCCCGAGGACTCGACGGTCCATGCCGAGGCGGTCGAGACCGTGGTGCATCGCGTGCGCAAGAAGCTCGCCGGCAGCCAGACGCAGCTGGTCACGCTGCGCGGGTTCGGCTACCTGCTGCGCGAGCAGACCGACGGCGACACGGGGCCGGCGTCATGAGCCGCCGCGCGTCCCTGCGCAACCGGCTGGCCCTCGGCATCATCCTGTGCGTCGCGACGCTGAGCGTGCTGGAGCTGTACACGCTGCAGCGCAGCCTGCGCGCGACCATCACGCAGGCCCACGACCGCTTGCTGGCCGCCGCCACGTACTCGATCGCCGACTCCATGCACCTCGAGTCGGGGCAGATCCGGGCGACCTTTCCGCTGGCGGTGCAGGAGGCTTTCGAGTCGGCCGGCGGCGGGCGCGTGTGGTACCGCGTCGCCAGCGCCTCCGGCGAGCACATCGCCGGCGACGCGCGCCCCGCCGAGCTGCCCGACCCCACGACCGCGGGCGCGGCGCCGATCCAGTACTTCGACACCACGATCGACGACGTGCCCGTGCGCGCCGCGGTGCTGCGCCATCCCATGGAGATGTCGGAAGGCCAGCGCGTCGCGGTCATCCTCGTCGCGCACACCGCCCGCTCGCGCACCGACGCGATCCGCAGCGCCTTGCTGTCGGTCGCGCTGCGTCAGGGGCTGTTCCTGCTGGTGGCCTGCGCGGCCATCTTCGCGGTCGTGCGCTGGCTGCTGCGGCCGATGGATCATTTGCGCGCGCAGGTCGACGCGCGCCGCGCCGACGACTTCTCGCCGCTGCAACCCATCGATCTGAAGGAACTCGATCCCGTGGTCGCGGCGCTCAACGGCCTGCTCGCGCGGCTCGGCGCGATGCAAGCCGGCCAGGAGCGCTTCGTGGCGAACGCGTCGCACCAGCTGCGCACCCCTCTGACCGTGCTGAAGGTGCAGCTGCAAAGCGCGCTGCGCGAGCCGGCCGAGGCGAGCCGACGGCTCGGCGAGATGCTGCACGCCGTCGACCGCGCCGGGCGGCTCATCGACCAGCTGCTCGCGCTGACCCGCATCCACCAGGCCGAGACGCGACGCGAACCCGCCAGCACGCGGCTGCGCGCCGCGGTCGACGAGGCGATCGTCGAGCTCTCGCCGCTGATCGCCGATCGCGGCATCGCCTTCTCGTACTCGGCCGACACCGACGCCGAGGTGCGCTGCTCGGTCTGGATGCTCGGCGAGCTGGTGCGCAACCTGCTGCTCAATGCGATCCAGCACACCCCGCCGGGCGGCGAACTGCGGGTGGAGATCGCGGCGGCCGGGCGTGGTGTCGAGTGCCGCGTCGTCGACAGCGGCCCCGGCATCGCCGCCGACCAGTTGCCCGCCTTGTTCGAGCCTTTCTCCACCATGATGGGCCGCAAGGGCGGCAGCGGATTGGGCCTGGCCATCTGCAAGGAGATCTGTGATGCCATCGGCGCGCAGCTGACGGTGCGCAACCGCATCGACCGGCACGGGCTCGAGGCCGTCATCCGCTTCGGCGAACCGCCCTCCGCCCATTGAGCTTTCCATCGTGCGCGACGGCAGCACCGTCCGTTCGGGCCGAGCAACACCACCCGCTCGGTGATCGAGGTGTCGTCGTTCCCGGAATGCTCGATGGCGCGCCGCCGCGCGCTCGCCCTTCGACGCCGGCCGGCGTCGCGTCCTTGAAGTTCCTGAACATCGGATCGCGGCCCGCGCGTTGAAGCCGCCGGCCGGCCCGCCTATGCACGGCGGCGCGACGGTGTCGCACCACCGGGCGTGCCGGTACGGCAGGAGCGCGCGGCATGCGGCTCGTTGAAACCGGCACACCACGATCCTAAGGATGACTCCATGGAACAAGAGACCGGACTTCCGCTGAACGAGCTGCTCGAGGCCGACACGCAAGGCGTGCGCGCCCGCGAGATGACGGCCCTGCTGGCCAGGTCGCAGCAACTGGTGCGTGCGCGCCTGCGCGGCCAGTTGCCGTCCGCGGAGTTCAAGGCCGCCGAACAACTCGCCCTGGCGCTCGACGCGAGCGAACGGGTGATCCGAAGTGTGTGGGAGTCTCATCACGGACGACGGCTGCACTAGCGGCTCGTCGCCCGTCGGGCGGGCAACCACGTCACGTCGCCGCGCCAGCGGCATCCATCTCCCCAACCAAAGGAAACGTCATCATGGCCACTCCCACCGCGCCCACCGCGCCCGGCGCTCCTGCCGCCCCGACCACCCTTCCCGGCGCACTGCCCGGCGTCTCGACCAACGCGCAGGCCGCCGTCGAGGGCATGCAGCAGCTGGCCTCCGACGGCCTCGCGCTGCAGCTCGCGGACCTGACGCTGCAGACCACGGTGCAGCCGGCGAAGAAGCTCGCGGGCGCCGCCAAGGACGCGCTGAGCTGATCGACAGCCGATCATGGCCACCCCATCGTCGACGGCCTCGCATGGCGCGTCCGCGCCATGGACGGGCGGCGCATCGCATGCACGAGGGCACGCCGGCTCCACGGCCGGCACCGAGGGCACGCTGGTCGGCCCGTTGCGCGACCTGCTGCTCAACTCGTGCCTGCTCGCCGCGTCGCGCGGCTTCGACGACGCGGTGGCCGCGATGCGGCCGGTGCTGGCAGGACTGGGCATGGACGCCGCGCGGCTGGCCATCGCCATCGCGATGGTGCAGCTGCGCAGCGGCCGTCCCGCCGCCTGCCTGGCGACCCTGGAGCAGGACGTGCTGTCCCGCGAACCCGGCCACGAGCTGGCGCTCGCGGTGCAGGCGACCGCCTGGCAGCGCGAGGGCAACGCCCAGGGTCGCCGCCAGGCACAGGCGCTTCTCGCCACCAGTGCCGACCCCCTCGTGCGCCGCGTCCTGCAGTCTCGCTGAGGCGGCCTCGAGCGACACATCACGGATTTCGGAAGGACGAACACATCATGGAACTGAACAGAGCCAATCTGGGCGACATCGGGGCGCGGCTGGAGGCCATCTCCAGATCGATCGGCTCCGAAGGCGACTCGAAAGTCGGCAGCGCAGGCACGCAAGGGGCAGACGTCCTCAAGGACCTGATCGACCTGCTCGGCAAGGACGGGTCGATCGACAAGAAGGACGTCAACATCCTGAAGCTGTTCCTCGAACTGCTGTCGCAGCTCGGCGGCAACGACGGCAACAAGGGCGGCGAGGAACTCTCGCGGCCCATGGGCGGCGGCGGGGCGGGCGGCGCGCCGCAATCGGGTGGCCCCGCGGGGAGCCAGGCACCGCCGGCGTCCGGCGCCTCCGGTGGCGGCGAGCCCGCGGTCGAGTCCGACGCACGGCCGGCACCGTCGGATCAGCGCTCGACCTTGCAGCAGGTCGCGCAGAAGGCCTACGACACGATCGAAACGTCCGCCAATGCCGACGGCAAGGTTTCGACCATGGAGCGGGCGGCGCTCGACATGTTCGCCAAGGCATTCGGCCTTCCGCCGAAGTCCGAGCCTGCGCCTGCGCCTGCACCGCCGCCCGCCGCCTCGAGTGGCATGACCGGCGTGCTGCGCGACATGATGGACAGCGCCATGAAGGACGGCAAGATCGACAAGAACGAGGCCCGTGCCATCGGCGCGATCATCGACGCGATGGGCGGCAAGTCCACCCTGTCGAACGGCGACGCGCAGTCGATGCTGAAGGACCTGCTCAAGGGCGTGAGCGCCGACGGCAAGTTCAGCAAGGACGATCTCTCCGCGTTCACCAAGATGCTCGGCCTGGTCAGCAAGGACCCGGGCAGGCTCGGCCCGCCGAAGGTCGAGACCATGGCCGCCGGATCCGCCGGCGCGGCGCCGGAAGTGCAGGGCCGCCGGGTTGCCCAGCGCGGCGGCGAGGAGCGCGCGGCCGACGACGTGGCGGCGCAGCTGCCGAACGTCGCCAAGTCGTTCCTGCAGAACACGCTCGGCATCGGACGCTTCGGCGGCAAGCAGAAGATGGAAGACAAGGACCTCTTCTGACGACGGCGATGTCGATTCGCCGCGCCCGGTGACCCGACGGTCGCTGGGCGCGCCTCACTGTGCAGCGGCGCTGCCGGCGCCGAAGGAGACGATGCATGGCCAAGCACGCCGAAGCCGGCCGCACCGGTCGCGCCACCGCCCCGCCATGGGAGCTGGCGTTCGTCGAGGCGCCCGAACAGGACGCCCCGCCGCAGGTGCTGAGCCTGCTGTGCCAGGCAGCGCAGCTGTCGGTGCGGCAGAGCCTGCTCGACGAGGCGGCGACCGTGTCGGCCGGCCTGCAGCCATTCGAGCCCTACTACTCGATGGTCAGCATGGCGCAGGCCACGGTGGCCGTGGCGCTGGGCAAGCCCTCGGAGGCGCTGGCGATGCTCGACCGGCTGATCGCCGAAGACCCGCAACTGCATCCGGCGATCTGCGCGTGCGCGATGCTGCGACGCGAGCTCGGCCTGTCGGGCTGGCGCGACCTGGCGCAGCGCGTGCTCTCGGCCCGCGGCGCCGATGCGCAGAGCAAGGCTGCCGCCGGCGCGCTGCTGGAATTGCCGGGACCTGCCGCACCCGACGGCGCGCCGCTGCGTGGCGCGACGGCGCACCAGGCCGGCCTGCGATTCGCCTGACGCCGCACGCGCGCAAGCCGCGTCGCCGCATCGATCGGCCGCGCGACCGGGCCCTGCCATGACGCCACGCGCAACGCGTGGACGACGCGGCGCGAAACACGGCGCGCCCGCCGAAGCACGGCGTGCCTGCCCTCACCCGGGCGTTCATCGACACCTCGCAGCAGCGGCTCGTGCGCGCAGCCCGCGAGCGGGCTCGTGCGGCCGCCGCGCGCGCGCTCGTCGGCCTCGCCGCGTCGTCGATACCGCGTGTTGAAGGCCGCTCGGCACGAGGCTATGTCCACGCCATTACCGAGCGAGGTCCCGCGGATGCGCCGCGCGTCGCGCCGGTCGTCGCACACGTCGAGAAGGGCCTCACCATGGTCAGCGCAGTCAGAGCCGGCACCTCCGCCACGCAGGATCTCTACCAGCAGTTGCTCGCCTACGGCGACCCTCGACTGACCGACCTCGTGCTGCGCGCGCTGCAGGCGCGACGTGCCAACGGCCTGGCCCCGCTGACGGCCTCGACGTCGACGTCGCAACCGTCGTCAGGCTCGCCCGACACCGGGCTGCTGCCGCTGCCCGCGGCGCTGCGCCAGGCCTATGCGGGCGGTGACGCCGGCAGCGCGGCGCCCGGTTCGCGCAGCGCGGCCGACGCGATCGCGCAGAGCATCGTGTTCGCGCCGCCGGCCCGCCCCGCCGGCACGTCGTCGATGGGCGATCCGTCCGCCGCGATGCCGATGAACGACGCGCCGTCGGCCCCGCGCAGCGATGCGCAGCAGTCCGCGGTCGACCGCAGCGCGCTCGACAGCCGCGCGCTGGGCCAGATCGCGCACGACCTGCACCAGGCCGGGCGCGTGACCGGCAACGACGCGATGAACGACCTCGGCTCGGTCGTCAATTTCGGCCGCAGCCTGTACGGCGACATGAACAACCCCAACGGCCGGGGCGTCAGCGTCAACACCATCGGCTCGGGCATCAACGCGCTGGGCCAGCTCACCGACAACCCCGCGCTGCAGAAGGTCGGTCACGCGGCCGTCGGCGCCGCCGACGCGGTGAAGGCCCTGAACAAGGGCGACACCCTGGGCGCAGTCGCCAGCGTGGGCGGCATGGTGTCCGATCTCACCGGCAACAAGGCCATCGGCGGCGCGGCGCAGGTCGCCGGCGGCATCAAGGGCCTCGTCACGGCGAACGGCAACGCGGGCAGCGCCATCGGCGCCGGCAGTGCCGTCGTCGGCGGTGTCGGCTCGCTGATCGGCGGCAAGACCGGCCAGACCCTGGGCACGGTCAGCGGCATCGGCAGCAACGTCGCGGCCGCGGTCGCCAACAAGGTCCCCGGCGGCGCGGCCGCGCCGATCGTCGGCGCCGTGCAAGGCCTGGTCGGGCTGATCACCAAGGACCCGAAGGTCAACGCGGGCGTCGGCGTCGCCGGCGGCATCGCGACCGCGGCCCTCGCCACCGGACCGCTCGGCGTGGTGGCCGGCGTGGCCGGTGCGGTGCTGTCGGCGCTGGGCCTGTTCAAGTCCCAGAAGGGCCAGATGGGCGACCACGGCCAGGACACCTTCGCGGACCTCAACGCCGACGGCATCTTCGACAAGGTCCAGCGCGACAACGACAACGACATCACCAGCTTCCTCGGCCGCCAGGACAAGGTCGCCATCGAGCTGAGCGAGGCCACGCTCGGCACCATCAACGCGGTCGTCGACGTGTGCAACGCGGTGTCGCTGCACAGCGGTCTGCCCATCAGCCTGGTCGATCTCGATCTGGCCCGTCCCCCGCTGCGGGTCGGCGTGGTCGCGGACGACCTCGGCTACGTCTTCAACCCCGCCGGCCAAGAGATCCGCCTGCAGGGCCTGCTGTGCCTGTGGGACGCGGACGGGCCGTGCGCCAACGGCGTCAAGGACTCGATGCGGACCAAGACCGGCCGGGCGACACGCCGCACGCTCTCGCTGGTGTGGGGCGTGCGGGGCCTCGAGCCACGCACGGCGCAGGCCGTCGGCTGGTACCGCGCCTCCGAAAACGGGTGGCAGGCTGAGAGTCCTGC